>JAYTXG010000160.1:0-1614 GCA_043743375.1 Sphingobacteriia bacterium | reverse complement strand
CTTATCAAAGTTTAAAATACATACCAACTTCATAAAACAAACTATTTGTTAAATTAATTTCACTAGTAGGAGTACTATTTCTTGAAAAAGTAGTTTGTGATCCACTATTGAAAGTAAGTGTAGTTTTTGTGGTTGTATAAATTGGATTTTTTGGCATGCTAAAGGTAGTATTTAAAAATGCTCCCCAATTTTTTGATCCATAACTTATTGGTAAAAGAAATTCATAATTCATTAAAGTGATCCCCGGTTTATCTACAGTTGTTATAGATTTGCTTGAAACCGCACCGGGAAAAATAGATTGCCCTTTTCTATTATATTTTCTATTGCTGTAACCTTCATAATAACCAAGTGTTGTAAAGTTAATTAAGGCTGAGGGTGAAATACTCCATGTATTTTCTTTTTCTCCCCATTCAAAAACATGTGATACCCCGATATTAATTGCAATATCTGATTTTGATGAAAAAAGAAATTCGCCTCCAATAAATAAATTTATAAAATTTGTTGAATAATTAATGTCAGTACCAATGCTGCCCTTAATATCACCCATTACTGAATAACTCGACTGATTATAAAAACTTTTATTAGCATATGTTTCTACACTTAATTGATCATTTACATTAAAATCATAACCTAAGTCTATTGAAAACAAATCAAATCTTTTACCATTAACACTTGTAAGGTATGATCCACTTCCACTAATATGAAACCCACTTTTATCATAATAACTAATTGTTGGAGTTAAATATGGAGTAACTAAACTATCTTTTCTTCCCATGTAAACAACATTGTTTAAATAGCTAATAGAAAACTTAGTATATGAAAAATCTTTTTGCTTAGTTCCTTCTGTTTGAGCAACCGCATATTTAAATACTCCTATTAATAAAAGTGAAATGATAAAAATTTGTTTGGCTACTTTATTAATCATAATCAATTATTTTATTAGTTTTTTGAATAGGAATTCCATGCCAAGAGGTATTTTCAGGTAAATGTTCACCTTTCATTACTAATGAAAGAGATCCTATTGTACAATTTTTTTCAATAACGGAATCATAAAGGATAATGCTTCCTGCTCCAATGTTGGTGCCGGAACCTATACTAACAGTACCTATTTTCATCACGCGGTCTTCAAATAAATGAGTTTGTGGACCAGAGTTTGAATTCAATGCAGCATTGTCGCCAATATTTACCATATCAAATTCAGTGATATCAGTGGTATTTAACCAAACCTTTTTTCCAATTTTTGTTCCTAGTAATCGCAACATTATTGGTAAAAAAGGTGTTCCTTCTAAATAAAAAAGTAAGAATGGTACTGCCAATGTTTCATAAAACGAAGTAATGGCTTCTGTTCTCCATACTTCCCAAGTCCACATTGGGTATTCAGCTTTCTGGTATTTTCCTATAAACATCCATTTCAATAGAACTGTAATACAAAATAATGGAAAGGCAACAATGCCAATGTAATAAAATGGAAATAAAAATAATATAGTATCAATTCTTTTGTCAACCAATAAATCATGCGTATAAGCAATAAACAAAATACTGAAAGTAAATATGAAAGATTGAGGAATAAGGATCCTAATTAATTCAACTATTGCCCTAGTGATTTTCCTAAAA
>JAYTXG010000159.1:0-1799 GCA_043743375.1 Sphingobacteriia bacterium | reverse complement strand
CAACTACATTCGAATCATCATTTACATATTATTAAAGACATCATTTTATCTGTAGATTAAATCTTAATAATTATTTAAGTAGAAGAGCCTCTAGCAACTAAGGTTGATTTTATTATTACGTGTTCATTTGGAATAAATGTCCTGTTTTTATCAAGATGTTTAATTAAAATGCTAGCAGCTTCTCTACCCATTTCAAAAGCAGGTTGTTTAATTGCACTTAAAGATGGCGACATTAAATGCGCAGTAGCAAGATTTGAAAAGCAAATAATTTTCAGGTCTTTGGGTATATTAATTTTTAAATCATTGCATACTTCATATACTGTGATGGCCAGCTTCTCAACAGATGCAAAAATAGCATCTGGTCTATTTTTACTACTTAATAATTTCTTTATTTTTAAATAATTAGCTGAATCATTATTAGTGCATTTAATTGAATATGACTTGTTGAACTGGATATTGTGTTTATTAAGTGCTTCTAAATAACCTTGCATTCTTTTATTATCAATACTAAGTATATCAGAAATCGAAAGAAATGCAATTTGTTTGCTTCCATTAATGATCAAGTGTTCTGTTGCAAGCAGTCCTGCTGTAAAATCATCTGTAGTTACTTTTGCAGTTTCAATTTCATGACAGATTCTATCAAAGAACACAATCGGAATATTATTTTGAGCCAATTCTAATAAATGCGCGTAATCTTTTGTTTCCATAGAAAGAGACATTAATATACCTCCAACTCTTCCACTTTGTAAATGTTTAACAATATTAACTTCTTTTTTAAAATCTTCATGTGTTAAATAAATCAACACATGGTAATCGTTTTCTTGAGCAATAGACTCAATTCCATTAATGGCTAATGAAAAAAAGTTATTAGCAATTTCAGGAATAACTACAGCTATTGTTTTACTCTTTTGTCTACGTAAACTACTGGCATTTGGATTGGGTTGATAGTTTAATTTTTTAGCTAGGTCCTGAACTCTTTTTTTGGTAGTCACCCCAATTTCATAACTATCTCTCAATGCTTTTGAAACAGTTGAAATAGATAAATTTAATTGTTGGGCCAGTTTTTTAAGATTGGTATTTTCCATGAATAATCGCTAAATCAATGATTAAGGTATTATACCACAAAGTAATTTAAAACTAAACGAATTTACGAAAATCAACTACAACGTTTTCGTAAATAAATATACGAGCTTACCTATTTTTTTCATGAAATTGATTCAATTTACTTTAGAATTCACTAAAAAACGATTGCTATGCTATTCAGAAAACTCACTTTTCTGTTCATTTTGTGCTTGCTGAGTGAACTCGGTTTTGCGCAAACAAAAAAAATCAGTGGTAAGGTACTTGCATCTGATGGAACACCTCTTTCGGGTGCATCTATAAATGTAAAAGGAGAAAAAGCCATTCAAATTACCAAAGAAAATGGCCAATTTTTGATTGATGTACCAACTACCAGTAATCCTAAGTTGGTAGTTAGCTATATTGGTTATTTGCTTCAAGAAGTAGTTATTTCCAATCAATCTGATTTAACTATTACACTTCAAAAAGAAGATAATAATTTATCTGACGTTGTTGTGGTTGGATATGGAACGCAAAAGAAAAAAGATGTTACCGGATCTGTGGCATCTATTCCTAAGGAAAGATTACAGCAATTACCCAATACCAATATTGCTCAAGCTTTACAAGGCTCGGTACCTGGTTTGCAGATTAATACTAATTCAGGTGGTGCAGAAGGCAATGATGTATCTATTTTAATTAGAGGCAGAAATTCAATTAGTGCTAACACTGGACCATTAATT
>JAYTXG010000158.1:0-2085 GCA_043743375.1 Sphingobacteriia bacterium | reverse complement strand
GAGGTAATCTCTTTGATTGTTCATTTTTAGGATTGAAAGGCTTCGTGTTAAAATCAGGAATCAATAAGGCGTCTCCTAATGGCCTTGTAAGCGGTACATGCTGGTATTGTTGAATGGTAGGATATGCCCTAATTACCAAACGTTTAAAATTTGAGGCGGTTAATCCTAAACTGGCTTTATTAACAGAATCTGGAATTAATACGATCATTTTATCTAATTGAGATTCGTAAATATCAAAACCGAGTTGATTATTACCTTTTAATTTTAATTGAAAATGTTGCCCATTATCCTTTAATGAATTGGGCATAGTTCCAAATTCATTTTTGGGTTGTTGTAATGAGTCTCTCGTAGCTTGGTTCAATAAAATGACTGGCTTTGATTGCGCCTCAGCGATTTTTGTACCAAAACAACCCAGAAACATAAAATAAGTAAGTTTCATTGGTTGAATTTAAGGAAAATCATTAATAGTAAAAAAAGCGATGCATTAAATATTGTTAAATTTGTACTATGCCTATAGCGGTCTTGATAAATGCTTTTTTTCAACAAGTATGGAATTGGGTTAACCATTTAGATCAAAGCCTATTCTTAAAAATCAATATAGTTTACACCAACTCTTTCCTCGATGCTGTATTTCCTTGGTATAGAGAGGGCAATACATGGATTCCTTTGTATTTATTCCTGATTGTATTTAGTATAATGAATTTTAAGTCTAAAGCTTTTTCATGGATTTTATTCATTTTAATTACTTTATTAATAACGGATCAATTAAGCAGTAGTTGGATAAAACCTTTTTTTGAACGGCCGCGCCCTTGCCGTGATCCTTTTTTGATGAGTCAGGTTCGTTTGTTATTAAATGGCTGTTCTGGAGGGTATAGTTTTACATCCTCACACGCAACCAATCATTTTGGATTTGCAATTTTTCTAATAATGACCTTAGGAAAAATGATGGGAAGATGGAAATACACTCTTTTATTCTGGGCTGCATCTATTAGTTACGGACAAATTTATGTTGGTGTACATTATCCATTAGACATTTTTTGCGGGGCAATTGTAGGATCTGTTATTGGATGGATAACTAGTAATTTTTATTTAAGAAGGGTAGGACAAATTGAAATCAATGATTACTAATAAATTCTTTTTTACTGTAATTGGTGCTTGCATCATCACCTATATTGCAGGAATGGTTTGTATTCCTTTAATGGATATTGATGCCTCTCAGTATGCCTCCATTAGTAGAGAAATGCTTGAAAGAAATAGTTTTTTGCAAGTGTTCGATTTAGGGAAAGACTATCTCGATAAACCCCCTATGCTTTTTTGGCTTTCTGCAATCAGTATGAAGTTATTTGGAGTGTATGATTGGACGTATAGATTGCCATCCTTTTTTTTATTGCTTGCTTCTATATATGCAACCTATCGATTATCACTTTTGTTTTATCAAAAAGAAATTGCGCAGTTAAGTGCAATGGTATTAGCTTCTTGCCAAGCTGTTTTTTTAATGGCACATGACGTAAGAACAGATACTATGTTAATGGGGTGGGTAATACTAAGTATATGGCAATTGGCTGAATGGTTTAAATTTAATCGTTGGAAAAATTTTATACTTGGATTTGTTTTTATTGGTTGTGGGATGATGACCAAAGGTCCGATCTCATTGATGGTTCCAGTTTTTGCATTTACAAGTCATTTTATTGCACAAAGAAACTGGAAACAATTTTTTCGTTGGGAATATTTAATTGGAATAATAATTATAGCAATAATATTGATACCAATGAGTATTGGCTTATATCAACAATATGATATGCATCCAGGGAAATTGATTAATAATATGCCTATTCAATCTGGATTACGATTTTATTACTGGACTCAAAGTTTTGGTCGATACACTGGAGAAAATATAAATCATGAAATGAGTTATTTTTCGTTCCTCTTTGAAAATATGTTATGGAGTTTTTTGCCTTGGATTATATTCTTTTTAATTGGATTATTTTTTAGTTTTAAAGAACTAATAAAGCAAAATTTCAAACTAAAGTTTAGCCAAGAATTTATTAGCACTGGAGGTTTTGTATTAACCTATTGTATTCTTGC
>JAYTXG010000157.1:0-2573 GCA_043743375.1 Sphingobacteriia bacterium | reverse complement strand
GAAAATGAAGGCAACGCAAGATTGAGTTGTGCTTGGCCTAAAACGCATATTGTTATTGTTGGTATTGAAAAAGTAATTCCTTCGGTGCATGATCTTTCTTTATTTTGGCCATTATTATCAACTTATGGAACAGGACAAAAAGTTACTGTGTACAATACCATTATAGCTGGCCCAAAGCAGGCTAACGAAACTGATGGCCCCGAAGAAATGATTGTGATTTTATTAGATAATGGCAGAACCAATTTGTTGGCAAATTCCACCGCAAGAGAAGCACTGTATTGTATACGTTGTGGCGCATGTTTAAATGCTTGTCCGGTTTATAAAAACATTGGTGGCCACGCTTATGAAACTACTTACAGTGGACCAATAGGGCAAGTTATTACTCCCTATTTAAGCGGTGTTGAAGAATATAAACATTTGAGTAATGCTTCTTCGCTTTGTGGTAATTGTACCGAAGTTTGTCCTGTTAGAATTAATCTCCACGAACTTTTATTAGATAATCGACATGAAGCTGTTGTGCAAGGTGCTAGTACCATAGCGGAGCGGCTGGCTTGGAAAGCATGGAAAACAGCCAGTTTAAACAGAATGATGATGAATGTTGCAAATGCTAAAATGAAAAACTGGGTAGTAAATAAAGTTTTTAAAGGATGGACGGCTCATAGAAACGACCTTGATTTTAGTAAAAAAACTTTTAATGAATTGTGGAAGGAGAAGCATTAGGAATTAGGAATATGATCTGGATTATGTCTGAACAAATACCCATCTTATTATATACGCCACACCCACTTGTTCGCTTCAACTACATTGCTTCTACGATTTTAGGGGAAGCAATTAATTTTACTAATTCAATAGAAACATTCATTTCTTTTGATGGATTCAAAATCAATTACTCTACCAATTGTTTTGGTAATGAGCAGCTACATATTGTTCCGCATGGATTACTTGAGCAAACAGGTGTTGAGCCCCAGCTTATTGATTGTTTTGAATGGCAGGGGTTAACAATTTTTTTTAAAACGAATGGCAGTATTCCATTTGATTTTTTTGCAGCCTCTTTTTATTTATTAACTCGATACGAAGAATACCTTCCTCATACAAAAGATGAGCTAGGAAGATATGATCATAAAAATAGCTTGGCGTTTAACAAAAATTTTCTTCATCAGCCATTAATTCAATTATGGGTGAAGCAGATTGCAATGATAAATCATTCATTTTTTTCAGTAGATACTTCTTGGTCATTTATTCCTACCTATGATATTGATATTGCATATAGCTATAATAATCAACGTATTTTTAGAAATGTTTTCGGTTTCTTCAGGGATTTTATTAACGGGAATAGCAGTAATGTGGAAGAGAGATTAGCAGTATTGGGCGGAACAAAAAAAGATCCTTATGATGTATATGATTGGTTAGATTTATTGCATAGTAGCTTACAATTAAAACCGATTTACTTCTTTTTATTGGCTGCAAATAAAAAGGGGCTTGATAAAAATATTGATCCAAGTTCTGCGGCAATGAAAAATTTGATAGCTCATCACGCAAAAAATTATGAAATAGGAATTCATCCCTCCATTCAATCAACTAAGAATAAGAATTTATTATTGAATGAAATTACCCAACTCAACAATTTGATTGGTAAAGAGGTAAAAACATCACGAAATCATTATATAAATATTCTATTTCCAAATACTTATCAGGAATTGATTCAAGTAAAAATTAAACACGATTATTCTATGGGATACCCTACTATTAATGGTTTTAGGGCTTCTTATGCAAAGCCATATCAATGGTTTAACCTGAAAGAAAATAAAGTAACAGCGCTAGTTGTACATACATTTTGTTATATGGATGCTACTGCTATTTTTCAGGAAAGAATTGCTGTAGATAAAGCAGCTTCCGACTTGCAGTATTATTTTGATACAGTTAAGTTGTTAGGTGGAGAGTGTATTACCATTTTCCATAATAATTTTTTAACTGCTCAAAATACTTTTAAAGAGTGGAAAGATTTATATGCCGATTTTTTGTTAAAGAACTTTACCCGATAACCTACTCTATAGGCTCAATCAAAGCCTTTTTTGATTTTTTTAAACTTTGGTTTACAATGTAAACGCCCAATAAAGTAATGATTGTTCCGATGATAATATTTATTGTAAGCACCTCATTCACCAAAACGGAGCCTATCAAAATTGCTACAATTGGATTGATATAAGCATATAAAGCAGCAATAGATGGCTCGAGGTGTTTCATTGTATAAATAAAAGCTACAAATGCAACAATTGAACCCATTGAAACGAGGTAGGTTATTGCTTTCCATGTACTAATTGGGATTTCATTAATTGGTATCCAATTTCCAGTAAGTTGTGCCATTACAAAAAGTATTGCGGATCCAAAAAGCATTTGCCAGCCTGTTGCAAAGTAGGGGTTAGTGGTTGTTTTTTTCCTGGCAATAAAAATGGTTCCTACACTCCAGCTTAACATAGCAATTATAGAAAAAATAATTCCAATAATATATCCTTCTGAATGATGGTGAAAAGCGTTTTCATAAAAAACGAATGCGATCCCAATAATTCCTAAAG
>JAYTXG010000156.1:0-3122 GCA_043743375.1 Sphingobacteriia bacterium | reverse complement strand
TATTAGTTAAGATTTCTTCTTGGAGATCTAACTCGGCGCATGCGCTCGATGTTCCAAAAATCTGTTAAACCAAAAACTGGTTTTGTTTCTCTAACTGTTGTGTTTGCTGTTTTGTTGTTTGTAAGCGTTGTCATGATTTTATTTTTAATTGTTATGGTCTATTTGTTTTAACAATACAAAGATGGGTATTATTTTAGTACTATGCAACACATAGTACAAGGTAAATTAAGGTAATAGGCAGAATTTAGATATGGGTTTAGTATAATTTACTGATAATCAACCAGATATGATTTTTTATTAATTTTGCAAAAGGATGAACGGCAAAATAGCGTTACGAAAGGGTTCTTTCGAAAAAGGGGTAGAAATTTATTTTATCGTTTATGTACGATGAATGATAATTTGATATACTTTTACTTATCGTATAAAAACGATTAACTATGGCCTCTCCTAAATTAGATGAGTTTAATAAAGCAGAACAAGAGCTGGCAGCATTTGCTAAATCACTATCACACCCTGCACGCATAGCAATATTAAAAGTGCTGGCACAAAAAAATGAATGTATTTGCGGAGAGATTGTAGAAGTACTACCTCTAGCACAATCAACTATTTCTCAACACCTTAAAGAATTAAAAGATGCTGGATTAATTAAAGGTACAATTGATGGTCCAAGAAGCTGTTACTGTATTAATTGGAAAGCATTCGAAAAATTTAATCAATCATTCAATCAATTATTTAACAAATTAAAAGATCAACAAGCTTCTTGTTGTTAACTACTAAAAATATAAATTATGAAAACCGAAAATGAATTAAAAGAAATAGTAAAAGAAAAATATGCATCTATTGCAGAACAATCGCTTGAACAGAATCAGTCTTCTTGTTGTGGAGCGGGTGGATGTAGTACAGAAGTATATAATATAATGACCGACGACTATACTAATATAAGTGGTTATAATAAAGATGCCGATTTAGGTTTGGGTTGTGGACTACCTACTCAATTTGCTAAAATAAAAAAAGGAGATACCATAGTTGATCTTGGAAGCGGAGCAGGTAATGATTGTTTTGTTGCTAGAGCCGAAACGGGTGAAACTGGTAAAGTAATTGGAATTGATTTTACTCCCGCAATGATTGCTAAAGCAAAAGTTAATGCAATTAAGTTGGGATACAATAATATTGAATTTAGAGAAGGGGATATAGAGAATATGCCAATTGCTTCAAATATTGCAGATGTTATAGTAAGCAATTGTGTATTAAACCTTGTTCCTAATAAGGATGGTGTATTCAAAGAAATATACCGTGTATTAAAACCTGGAGGGCATTTTAGTATAGCTGATGTTGTTTTAGTTGGGCAACTTCCTGATTCATTAAAAAAAGATGCAGAAATGTATGCTGGTTGTGTATCAGGTGCAATTCAAAAAGAGGTATATATGGAGCTAATTCATCACAATGGTTTTGAGAATATTACTGTTCAAAAGGAAAAATCGATTATTATTCCTGATGATATTCTTTCTAAATATTTAGATTCAAATAGTGTACAAAATTTTAAAAATGCAAGCATTGGTATTTTTAGTGTTACCGTATTTGCACAAAAACCACTTACTGAAAATTGTTGTAAGCCCGGAGCAGGTTGTTGTTAATATAAAATATTAGTAGTTTTTATGAATAATTATTCTCAGTCTACTTATCGAAAAAATTTATCTTTTTTAGATAAGTATCTCACTATCTGGATATTTACAGCCATGTTAATTGGAATCGGATTGGGCTATTTTATACCAACAGTTTCTATGTTAATTCAGAAAATGTCATCAGGTACAACTAATATTTCTTTGGCTGTAGGTTTAATACTAATGATGTATCCTCCTTTAGCAAAAGTAAATTATAGTAAAATTGCAGAAGTATTTAGTAATATTAAAGTATTGAGTTTATCCTTGTTTTTAAATTGGGTAATTGGCCCCATTTTATTGTTTGTTCTTTCTGTTGTTTTTTTAAAAGACTATCCTGAGTATATGATTGGATTGATACTGATTGGTATGGCAAGGTGTATAGCTATGGTAGTGGTATGGAACGATTTGGCTGAAGGTAATCGTGAATATGCCGCAGGGCTTGTTGCCTTGAATAGTATTTTTCAGGTTTTCTTCTATAGTTTTTACGCTTACATATTTATAACATTATTGCCACCTTATTTTGGTATTAAAAGTCTACACATTAATATTACAATTACAGAAATTGCAAAATCAGTAGGAATATATTTGGGTATTCCATTTGCTGCTGGGATTATTAGCAGGTATAGCCTTATTCGATGGAAAGGGATTAATTGGTTTACCAGTAAATATATTCCATTCATCTCTCCAATTACTTTAATTGCATTGCTGTTTACAATTATTCTTATGTTCAGTATAAAAGGACAGCTGATTATTCAAATACCTATGGATGTTTTGCGAATTGCAATACCCTTGGTCATTTATTTTATATTAATGTTTCTTATTAGTTTTTTAATTGGTAAAAAAATGGGAGCAGATTATTCTATAAATACTTCAATTGCTTTTACAGCAACTGGTAATAATTTTGAATTAGCCATTGCAGTTGCAATAGGGGTATTTGGAATAAATAGCGGACAAGCATTTGCAGGCGTAATTGGCCCATTGGTTGAAGTGCCTGCATTAATTGCATTGGTGAATTTGGCATTTTGGTTTCGGGAAAAATTATACAAATTATAACCTTTCTTAAAATGAAAAATAATCTAGAAATATACAAACCTATTCAGCTTTTTTTTGATGAACTTGTTAATGAGTTTAATCAAATTTCAAAGGAACGTAAGGATTTACTAATAGCATTAAGTAATTATATTAACCATAAAAAACTAGCCAATCAAGCAGTAAAATTAATTTTTATTTGCACACATAATTCAAGAAGAAGTCACCTATCTCAAATTTTAGCACAAGCAGCAGCTGCCTATTATAGCATCGAAAATGTGTATTGTTTTTCGGGTGGTACAGAAGTTACTACTTTTAATGAAAATGCAGTAAAAGCATTGCAAAATATTGGTTTCCAAATAAGTACTAATCAAATATCAACTAATCCAGTTTATACTGTAGCATTTGGTATTAACACATTAGCACTTCAAG
>JAYTXG010000155.1:0-2177 GCA_043743375.1 Sphingobacteriia bacterium | reverse complement strand
TTAGAAATTAATACCTCTTTTTAAATCCAGTTCCGCTGTTTCTGTTTCCTGGGCCACTGCTTCTCGGATCATTATTTCTTGGTCCGTCCGCTACATTTCCATTTCTATTATTATTATTTCTTGGACCACTATTTCTTTGATCGTTATTTCTTGGGCCGTTATTCGGACGATTATTTCTTCCTCCAAAATTTTGTTGCCATCTTCCTCCAGTAGCGCGCGCTGGATAATCATCACTTACAAAATTCTGATTGCGATGCTTAATATATGGTGTATTACTAAACTCTAATTGCCCGCCTGTAATACTATTTAACTCAGACCTGATGGCGTCGTCATGTACCAATTCTTTATGCCAGTTACTATATGATAGTTTCATATAATAAGCAATCGCATTGGCGAAACCTACTTTTTTATCAGGGTCTTCTTCCTTCAAAGCTTTATCAATAACCACTTCTAAATTTTTACCCAAGTGCGCATATTTTGGATGACGTTTAGGATAAGGAAGTGGATCTGGTTTTAGTTTGTAAGTTTCTTTAGTAGGAATTGGATAAGGACTATCTACTTCTAGCTTGAAATTGCTGATGAAAAAAAGATGATCCCATAGTTTATGTTTAAAATCTTCAACGTTTTTTAAATGGGGGTTTAAAAATCCCATCAATTCAATAACAGCATGTGCTTGTTGTTGACGTTTGTCTTTATCCTCAATGGTAAGTACATATTCCACCATTTTTTGTACGTGGCGGCCATATTCCTTCATCCCTAAGTAATTTCTGCTTGTATTATAATCCATGTAAAATTGCTTATGCAACTACAAATATAAGCATTGTAGGGTGCTTCAAATCATTTTTCACTCAACGGAATCTAGTTTTTATCTTCGCGTAATGGAACAGCTGTTGAAACAAATTGAGCAATACAAGGAAGAAATTGCGGCTTTTGCCGCTGTTGGGGCCGATGAAGTGGAGCAATTTCGGATTAAGTGGTTGGGTACCAAGGGTTTAGTGAAAGCAATAATGGGAGAAATGAAAAATGTGCCCAACGACCAAAAAAAGGAGTTTGGACAATTACTTAATGAGTTCAAAACCATTGCTGAAAGTAAGTTAACAACCTTGCAAGAAGTAAGTGGGACGACAAGTACAAAGGCAAATGTTGTTGATTCCACAGTTGATTTTTCGCTTCCTGGAGATCCTGTATCTGTTGGCAGCAGACACCCCCTTACAATAGTTAAGAATGAAATGGTGGCAATATTTAAAAGATTGGGATTTGCAGTTGCAGAAGGCCCAGAAATAGAAGATGATTGGCATAATTTCGGCGCAATGAATTTGCCAGAAAACCATCCTGCGCGTGATATGCAGGATACATTTTATATTAATAAACCGGCAGATGGAAATGGTCCTACATGGTTGTTAAGAACACATACAAGCAGTGTACAAGCAAGAGTGATGGAGCATCAAAAACCTCCAATTAGAGTAATTTGTCCGGGTAGAGTTTACAGAAATGAAACTATTAGTGCCAGAGCACATTGTTTTTTTCATCAGGTAGAAGGATTATATATTGATGAGAATGTAAGTTTTGCAGACCTAAAACAAACCTTGTATTTCTTTGTGCAAGAAATGTTTGGTAAAGACGTGAAAGTGAGATTCAGACCGAGTTATTTTCCGTTTACAGAACCAAGTGCGGAGATGGATATTAGTTGTTTAATTTGTGAAGGGAAAGGATGTAATATTTGTAAACATACCGGCTGGGTAGAGATTTTAGGAAGTGGAATGGTGCACCCTAAAGTGTTAGAAAATTTTAACATCGATGCTAATAAGTACACTGGCTTTGCATTTGGTATGGGTGTAGAGAGAATAACTCAGCTAAAATACCAAGTAAATGATTTGCGTTTATATTCTCAAAACGATGTAAGATTTTTGAAACAATTTACAGGGGTTGTTTAACAAAAAAACGGCATAGGTTAATAATCATTCACAATTAAATGGGTTTAGTTTTAATCGTTTATATTGTGTTTTCAAAATTTTAATAATGCTCGCGATACTGCTATTTTTTGGAGCCCATTGGTTTCTCTCTTTATTTTTCCATTCTTTTTTCTTGCACAGATATGCGTCTCATAAAATGTATACTATTACTAAAAATTGGGAAAGGTTTTTTTACTTAACTACTTGGTTTGTACAAGGATCTTC
>JAYTXG010000154.1:0-7214 GCA_043743375.1 Sphingobacteriia bacterium | reverse complement strand
GCTAAACTCAATAAAGCTGAATTGATTCAAACCAATGCTTTTATTACTTCTATAAGGGCATCAATAGAAAGAAATGAATCATTAGATAATAATGCAAAGTATAAATGGTTAAGGGGATTGAATGAAATTTTGTTAGGATTCATTTCGGCGTATCAGTCTAAAGTAATAATTGGTCAGCAATACCCAGTATTAATTAAAATGTATGATAGTGCCATGCATTTAGATTGGGCAGAAAGCTCAATTGAACCCATTATTAGAGGAGCTGAAATTAATACAGGGGGATTATTGGTAGAAAATTTTGCTTTAAAAGATAATATAGGATTAGGTGCTTCAAAAGACTTGATTGTATTAAAGCAATGTCAAAAAAATCCAAAGCTTATTTTATCAATCCTTTCAAAAAAAACAAACAATAGATATGCCGATTCCCTAATTATTATAGCAGGTTTTCGAAACCCAGAGGAGTTATATAATTATGCTGCAGCCCCGAATGCATTAGGCAAAAAAATTCAATCTGTAAATCATCCGTTTATTCAATTAGTTTCTCGTTTATCTCTTACTAAAACAGGAAGAATGTATTTCCCTTTTTTAGATAATATTTATAAAGGAGTAACAGCAATTAACTCAATTACACCATATGTTGTAAATGATTCAATTTTAGGGTATTACAGGTTATTGGTTAAAACAAGAATACAATATGCAGAAAGAATGAAACATGGAGATACTCCAATGGCCGCCAATATATTAACTGCAAAATTAAAAGCAAAAGCAATTGAAGGTTTTATTAATGAGATCAATTCATTGCATGGCGAAAAGAGTGATATAGTTCGATTTAAAAAGCTGGAAGGATTGTCTCCTATTGAACTTTATTATTTAGCAGTTGTGGGGGAAGAAGAAATGTATACTTCAAGTTTTGTTTCAGGTGTATATCCACGAATTTTTTCGAGGATGGCTATACCAAGATCAGATTCATTATTAACTTTTGTGAAGTATGATTATTATAAAAAATTTGTAAAGATTACAGCTTCTTATAATATGCTAGACGACTTCTTAAACCGCATGGCTAGCAAGGATGCAGAAAAATTAATCAAAGGATTTGTTAATGAATTGGAGAATACAAATTCCCTTGAAGATGCGGTAGATGTTGCAGACTCTTATGCCAGTATTTTTAATCCATCACTCAGAAAATTAATACTTTCACAAGTTGATCATGAACTAATAAGATGTAAAGATATTGCCTCAAAAAGGGGTGAAATAATTTATAGTTTATTACAAACAATTTTCCTTTCATTGGACTCAACCAAAAAAATTAATTTATCTGCGAGTTTAGGAATCATGCCTATTTATGAACTTCCTAATAAATTGCTCAGAGATTCTATTACAGGTAGAATAGCTATACAACAATTTTTTTATGGTGATAAAGATGGGGGGGTAGTATTTAATGCTTTTTTAAATAAATTCAGAAACCCTAATTGGAAGATTATTAAAAAATCGCAATGGGTTGAAGTTAATTCTGTAAGAGGAATACCTGTAACGATCTACGCAAATTTGCCATTAGATGAAACTTTGGAATTAGATGAAAAAGCGCAAGACAGTTTGATCGATTATTTATTTGATAATGAGATACATCCTACTGTTGCCATACACAGAGGACATAGTTATTATTTGAATACTACAATTAAAAAAATGCC
This sequence comes from Sphingobacteriia bacterium, assembly GCA_043743375.1. Lineage (GTDB taxonomy): Bacteria > Bacteroidota > Bacteroidia > Chitinophagales > Chitinophagaceae > Sediminibacterium. The sequence goes on along the minus strand of JAYTXG010000154.1, from coordinate 5,526 downwards.
TGCTGGCGCAAAACTAGTATTGCTTGGCAGTTGCGGTGGATATCAAAAATTGAATGACGTTTTAGAAATTTGTCCGGGTGCACATATTATTTCTTCAAAGCAAATTGGAACTGGTATTATTAATCAAGAATTAATAGTTGTTATATGTGAAAATTTACGACAAGGGAAAGACCTTAATTGGCCGTTTTTGTGGAATAGTTTATCCATTAGGTTTAATGGTTCTGCAAAAGAAAAGTTCGATGATTATGTGCCACCCTATAAAAATTTGGGAGCCATATTTATCAATGCTTACAATAAAAGTAAATTAATAGAAAACAGCGACAATTATTGAAGAAAAGGGTTGTTGTCTTTTTCATAGCCAATCGTAGTTTTTATTCCATGCCCAGGAAAAACGACTACCTCATCTGGCAGAATGAATAATTTTTCTCGAATACTTTTTAGCAGATTTTCATGACTACCTCCTGGCAAATCGGTTCTTCCAATGCTTTCTCTAAACAATACATCCCCACCAATTAAAAAATGTTGTGCAGGGCAATAAAAGCAAATACTGGCAGGAGAATGCCCTGGTGTTAAAATTACCCTGAGGGCATCATTACCCAATTGTATGGTATCTCCTTCATTGAGGTAATGAAGAGGTCCGTTATAATTGTTGAAAGGAAGTCCATATTTTTCTCCAGATAATGGTGCAAATTGAAGCATGGCTTCTTCTTTTGGATGAATAAATAGGGGTGTATTGTAAGTTTCGTAAACCCATTTATTGCCAAAAACATGGTCTAAGTGACAATGTGTATTCAATAATTGAATGGGAACAAGCTTTTCATTGGAAAGAAATAGTTGGAGTTTTTCCTCTTCTTCTTTTGAATAACAACCCGGATCAATGATTATAGCATTTCCTAGTTCATTGTACAATATGTAAGTATTTTCCTGAATTGGACTAAATGTGAAAACCTTAACCTTTATCATAAACCTTATTTTGCCAGCTTTTAACTGTAAATGACTAATTTTAAACACCAAAGTTCGGATATGCAATTGAATAGAATGAGTAAAGTAGTTTTTTTTCTTTTTTTTCTTTCTCCTTTTTACATGGTAGCTCAAGTAAACACAGTTGAGTTTGGAAGAAATCGTGTGCAGCATAAAAAATTTGTATGGAAGTTTTATCAGTCTCCAAATTTCAATACGTATATTTCCCAAGGAGGAGTTGAACTAGGAAAATTTGTTACACAGGTTGCAGAAGAAGAGTTACGTTCAATAGAAAATTTTGTTGAATACTCTTTGCAACGTAGAGCAAATATTGTGGTATATAATGACTATAACGATTTTAAAAGTACCAATATAGGTTTAGGAATTGATATTCAAACTGCAGGTGGAACCACCAAATTGGTAAATAATAAATTGATTACTTATTTTGATGGCAATCATGATCATTTGCGCACTCAAATTAGAGAGGGGATTGCTAAAGTACTAACGGATAATTTATTGTTTGGAGATGATATCGGTGAGTTTGCTAGTAACCAAGCATTACTCGATCTTCCAAAATGGATGGTTGATGGTTATGTGGCTTACGCTGGTCAATCATGGAGTACCGAAAAAGATGATGAATTAAAAAGTGCAATGCTAAGTGGCAGGTATAGTAACTTTTATCAGTTAGCATTTGATAAACCATTGTTAGCGGGACAAGCATTTTGGAATTATATTGGTGAAAAATACAGAAAAGAAAATATTACTTATCTCCTTTATTTGTCAAGAATTTATAAAAATGTAAATAGTGCTTGCTTAAAAATCTGTAAGAAAAAATTTAAACAAGTATTGGATGATTTCATACAGTTTGAACAAAATAAATATATTAAAGATATTCGGCAGAGAAAAAATCAAATAAAAGGTCAACTAAGTGTTTCAGAAGAAGTAACTAAAAAAGATTTTTTTCGTTTTCAGGCAAATCCCAATCCCAAAAGCAATACTTACGCATCTTTAGAATTTAATAAGGGATTGTATTCTGTAAAGCTGTTAGAAAATTTTTATAACGCAAAAGTTTTATTGAAGTATGGAGTTAAAACCAATTTGGGAGATGTAAATCCTAGCTATCCAATTTTGGCTTGGGATGGAAAAGGAACTCGGTTATTGGTTATTTATTGGGAAATGGGGAAAGTGAAAATGTTTGTGTATGATATAATTGCCAAATACAAACGGTATAAGCAAACTATAGAAGGATTCGATCAAATTTTGGATGCATCTTTTATGTTAGATGCTAATACATTGGTGATGAGTGCTGTAAAAAATGGGCACACAGATATTTTTACTTATAAAATTGAAGAGAATAAAACCACGCAAATTACCAATGATATTTATGATGATTTAAATCCAACATTAGTTAGTTTTCCTAATAGGGTTGGAATAATATTTGCTTCAAATAGACCAGGTCCCATTGCCCCCAATCAAGATACAGTTTTGCCTAGCAGATATCGATTTAATGTGTTTTTAGTAGATATATTAAATGATAGTAAGCAGAAACAAATTACCCAATTGACCAACCTTAAATTTGGTAATGCGAAATTTCCGATGCAATACAATACCAATCACTTTACTTATGTATCCGATGAAACGGGTATAGCAAACCGATGGGCTGGGTTTTTTGGTACACAAAGAAATGGGCTAGATACTTTATATTATATTGGAGATGAAGTGCTTCGAAATCCTGTTCCGAAAGAATTTGATTCAACATTAGTGGCTTGGCAAAAGCAAGAACCAGATAGTGTTAGCTATTTTCAGGTTTATAAAGATTCTACCTATACTTTTCCAATTACAAATTATCAAAGTAGTTTATTGGAAACCAGAATTGCAGGTAATAACGGTCAGGTTAGTGAAGTTAGGAGAGAAGGAGACTTTAAATTTTTATACAAGTTAAAAGTTGATTCAATTGCATTGAACAAAAGAAATGTAAATGTACGGCTTACTGAATATGCCCGTAAATCATTAGAAGAGAAAAAAGTAGCTGGTGGCAAAGCAATTGTGTATAATAATAAGCCAACTAACGATACACTTAAAAAAGCAAAAGACTTTTTCCAAAATGAATTTGCGGATGAGAAGCCAGATACAAGCGCTAAAAATTTATTTAAAATTCCACTTACTTCAACAAAATCAAATACATTAACTCGATCAAAATTATTTGATTACAGATTAAAATTTAGCACCGATTATATTTTAAGCGGATTTTCTAACAATATTTTGATAAATCGCTATCAACCCTACGGCGGTGGTTCTGGTCCTATTCAATTAAATAATGGTAACGATTTCAACTTTACATTTCGGGTAGGTGTAATAGATCTTTTTGAAGATATTAAGTTTGTTGCAGGCATTCGTTTTGGAACAAATCTTTCTGATAAAGATTTAATGCTCTCAATTCAAAATTATAAGAAGCGAATAGACTGGGGCGTTACTTATTATAGAAGTAATGTTGCTAATTTTTACAATAGCCAGTTCAACAATATGTTGATTACTAACTTATATCAATTTAATGCTCGCTATGCAATTAATGAAGTAAAAAGTTTTAGATTAACAATTGGACTAAGATCTGATAGAGGAATATTACGATCGTATGATAATTCTACTGGTTATCCTAATCCAAATGCATTGGCATTTAAGGATACAGTTTCAAAGTTTATTTTATCTCGTATAGAGTATGTTCATGATAATACATTAAATCCTACTCAAAATATCTGGAATGGATTGCGCTTTAAAGTGTACATGGATATTAATATGCCAACAATTACAACACAATTAAATCAGGGTAAGCCAACCATGAATTTTGGTTTTGATGGGAGGTATTATCGTAAGATTTATAGAAACTTTATTTGGGCCGGAAGAGCTGCTGCTGATTTTTCATGGGGGGCACAAAAATTAATTTATTATTTGGGTGGAGTAGATGGATGGATTGGACCAAAATTTAATTCAGAAAATAGACCAGCACAGGATCAAAATTATGCATTTCAAACACTAGCATTAAATATGCGCGGATATACCCAAAATATTGCCAATGGGAATAATGCTTTTGTAATTAATAGTGAGTTCAGGCTACCTGTTTTTTCCACTTTTATAGATAAGCCAATAAATAATGCATTTATTCGAAATTTCCAGTTAGTTCAATTTGTTGATTTGGGAACAGCATGGAATGGGAAATACAATGGAATTAAACGTCCAGGGGAGGTGATTTCCGATCCTAACTCTTCAGTAATTGTTCGTATAGATGCAGGAGGCCTTGGTCCTTTTGCTGGGGGTTACGGTTTTGGTGCAAGAAGTACTTTATTAGGATATTTCTTAAAGTTTGATGCAGCTTGGCCTATGAAAGGAATTTTTGTTGGCAAACCGTTGTATTATTTTGCACTCGGGTTTGATTTTTAAAAATTGATTTTCACAAACATATTGTAGCTTAATGTATAGGGGCGGACTTTTTTTTCTATCATTTTTTTGTTCTTTTATTATTCTTAATGGTTACGGCCAAACAATAAAGCTGTCTGGTATAGTTAGAGATAAACAGAGTGAAGAGCAAATACCATTTGCATCAGTAAAGTTTAAAAAATCTGGTAAAGGGATGCTTACTGACTCTGCTGGAAAATTTACTATTCTTTTACGAAATAGCGTCATCAACGATACGTTAGAAGTATTTAGTGTAGGATACAAAATTATTTCTGTTCCAATTATTACTGTCAAAGATTCATTGTTTATTACACTCACTATTGAAGTACTACCACCTTCTAATGAGGCGGTTGTAAAAGTAAAATATAATCGTGCTCTTTGGTTTTGGAAAAAAATAATGAGTAATAAATATAAAACAGATAAAAAATTTTGGGATAATTACTCGTATGAAATTTATAATAAGTTAGAACTTGATATAAATAATATTAATAAAGATAAATTAGGTAAGAACTTTTTAATAAAACCACTCAATTTTATTTTTAATTATATTGATTCTAATTCAGAACGAAAACCATTTTTGCCAGTTTATTTAACTGAAACACTTTCTGATTATTATTTCCAAAAAACCCCCGAAAAAATATTCGAACAAATAAAAGCCACAAAAGCCGATGGCATTGAAAATGAAAGCTTTTTGAAAGAATTAGGCGGCACATTTCAAAATGTAAATGTGATGAATAATTTTATTCCAGTTTTTAATAAGGAGTTAATTAGTCCATTTAATTCCAATGCCGACTTTTATTATAAATATAAATTAGCGGATACAGCCTATTTAAATGGAAAGCGGTTAGTGCATTTATTTTTCTCTGGCAAACGAAAAGGGGAAAGTACTTTTGATGGAGATTGTTGGGTAAATGATACTAGTTTTGCTTTACAAAGAATTACACTTCGTCCATCTGCAGATGTAAACATTAATTTTATTGAAGACTTAACGCTATTGCAAGAGTTCAGGCAAATAAATGATACAACTTGGTTTTTATATAAAGATAAGTTTGTTGCAGATATAGCACCATTGGCAAAAGGTAAATTGGGTTTTAAAGGAAGAAAAACAACAACCTA
>JAYTXG010000153.1:0-10274 GCA_043743375.1 Sphingobacteriia bacterium | reverse complement strand
GCTCGTTTTGCAGCTAATATATCTTCTTCTTTATCTGTAAAAGGCATGATCTCACTACAAGAAAAACATGTACCAATATGTGCATTATTTACTTCAGCTCTTACTATCCTTCCTCCTTCTGCATTACACAAAGCAGCATTATGAATTGCAGACATGAATAATTTTAGACTTGTTTTACCCGGTGGGTGTTGACCTAACATATACCCCAATGATGTGAAACCCATAGGTTCATTAAGAATGATCCAGTCTTTTACTTTATCACCAAATTCATCTGTACAAATTTTTACATACCGAGAGAACCATTTGAGCATTTGATGATGAGCCCATCCGCCTATTTTTTCTAATTCATGTGGCAAATCCCAATGATATAAAGTAACATAGGGTGTTAGTTTTAATAATAAACACTCATCAATTAAACGATGATAAAAAGCAATACCCTCCTCGTTTACTTTTCCTATGCCTTCGGGCAAAATTCTACTCCATGCGATAGAAAATCTAAATACTTTAAATCCAAGTGCTTTTACCAACATTAAATCATCTTTGTACCTGTAATAAAAATCATTTGCTATTGAGGGTTTTGCCCCACCTTTTATTTTACCAGCTCTTCTTGCAAAAACATCCCAATTCGACAAACCTTTCCCATCTGCTAAATATGCCCCCTCATTCTGTAAGGCAGAAATTGCAACTCCCCAGTTGAAGTTGTTACCGAAAGTTTGTGCAGCTAATTTATGTGGATGACTCAATGAAACTATTTATGCAAAAGTGCATTGAAGAGTCCAAATGAAATATTAAGAATTTATTAAGTTATATAAATAACCAATCTTTCAAATATTTATAACTAGTTATAAATGAGTCTAATACCCTTCATACCAATCAAACGTTTGTTTAATTCAAACATTTGTTTAATATTTGCATTTTACTTTAAATTACATGGCTACCAACAAAAAAGAACATATTATCGATACTGCTATTGAATTATTTGCAGAAAAGGGATTTGAGGGAAGTTCAATTCGTGATTTGGCTAAGCGTGCAGGAGTTAATGTTGCGATGGTGAATTATTATTTTGGTTCGAAAGAAAATCTATTTCAATCGATGGTAGAATTCAAAGCAGGCTTCATGCGTGGGAAGTTAGACGAAATTGCTACAGATACTACCCTAGCGGAAATAGATAAAATTGATAGAATTATTGAAAGCTATGTATCACGCTTATTATCTCAACCTTATTTTCATAGGGTTATTCATCAACAATTATTAATGACAGATAAGGAAGCCCTCCATAAAAATATCATCAAAATTTTTGTAAAAAATACCAATACCATAAAAAGCATTATTGAAAAGGGGATACGAAAAAAAGTATTTAAAAAAGTAGACCCAGAGTTAACCATTGCAACACTAATAGGTACCATCAATCAAGTAATGCTCTCAAAAGCTATGTGTTTAATGTTAATAAAAAAGGGAGATGACTTTGATCCTTACACCGATACTGCTTTTAAAAACAGGCTAATTAAACACTTGAAACAAATAATGCACGATTACTTGCTAATTAAATAAACTATTTCAACCTACTTCAAACAAAACCAAATGTCAGAACAAGTAACCAACAAAAAAAAATCTCCAGTAAAAACCATTGTATTGGTTGTAATACTTTTAGTAGCAGGCTATTTTGGATACCAGAAAATACATTACATACTTACACATGAAACAACAGATAATGCACAAATTGAAACGCAGATAACCCCAGTATTACCAAGGGTTGCAGGTTATGTAAAATTAATCGTCATCAAAGATTACGACTCCGTAAAAACAGGACAGTTAGTTGTTGAATTGGATGACGCAGAACTACAATCACAGTTAATGGAAATGGAAGCAGACTTGAAGCAAGCTGATGTAGATGTAGTTAATGCGAATGCATTATTAAATAATGCACAAGTATCTTTAAAAGTAAATCATGGCAATATTGAATTAAGTCAATTACGTAGCAAAAAAGCATCAGATGATTTAAAAAGAGATCAATCCTTATATGCTGATCAAGCCATCACTAGAAAACAAGTAGATGATTCCAAGTTCAATGTAGAATCAATCAATCAACAAACTGAAAATAGCAAAACAGATTTGTTGGCTGCACAAAGCAGAATAGCTGTATTGCAAGCCGGAGTTCAAAGAGCCACCGCAGGATTGGGAGTGAAAAAAGCAAAAATTGAACAAGTCAAATTAAAAATTACGTACACAAAAATTTATGCTCCTCAAGCTGGTAGAATAGGAAAAAAAAATGTTTCAGAAGGTCAGTATGTTCAAGCAGGAACTCCTTTATTTTCTATTGTAAATGATACTACTTATTGGGTAATTGCAAATTTTAAAGAGAATCAGTTAAGAAAATTATACCCTGGTAAAGAAGTATCGATTGAAATTGATGCATTTCCCGATTTAAAATTAACAGGCACCATACAGAGTTTGAGTGAAGCAACAGGTGCGAAATTTTCTTTATTGCCTCCTGATAATGCCAGCGGCAACTTTGTAAAAGTTACTCAACGTGTTCCCGTAAAAATTCAAATAAAAGATGTTGACAAATATAAAACCATGCTTAGAGCAGGTTTGAGCGTATTTGTTAGTGCGGAAATCAAATAAACAATCAATTTAGGTTCAAGAATTATTTAATTTAATATGGCAACACCAAAAGGATTTGCAAAAGCAATCATTGTGATTACTACTGTTACGGCAGCGGTAATGGAATTGATTGATACCTCCATTGTGAATGTTGCTTTGAGTGATATGAGTGGAAGCTTGGGTGTAAACATTGAAGATATTAGTTGGGTAATTACTTCTTATGCGATAGCCAATGTAATTATCATTCCACTCACCGGATTTTTAGCCGAATACTTTGGAAGAAAAAATTATTATGTCGCTTCAATGATTCTATTTACCGCGGCCTCCTATATGTGCGGCCAATCTCATAGTTTGGTTGAACTCATCATTTGGCGATTTATTCAAGGAGTTGGCGGAGGTGCATTATTATCTACTTCGCAAGGAATTTTATTTGATGCATTTGATGTAAAAGACCGACCTATTGCTGCTGGATTGTTTGGAATGGGAATTGTTTTAGGTCCAACATTAGGCCCCACTTTAGGTGGATTCATTATTGACCATGCATCATGGCCATTAATCTTTATGATCAATATTCCCATTGGTATTTTGGCTACATTTTTATCTATTTCATTTATTGATCAAAAAGAAGGTGAGGGTAAACGTAAAAAAGAAATCAAAATCGATTATACGGGAATTCTTTTACTGTCGGTTGGTATTGGTTGTTTACAATATGTACTAGAAAGAGGCGAATCAGAAGATTGGTTTAGTAGTAACATTATAAGAATCACGTCTGTACTGGCTTTCGCTGGATTAGTGGGATTCATTTGGTATGAATTAAGTATAAAAAATCCGGCAGTAAATTTAAAAGTGTTGGGCAATCGCAACTTGGCATTTACCACCATTTTTACATTTGTAGTAGGTTTTGGATTATTTACTTCCGTTTTTGTTTTCCCCGTTTTGGCGCAACGTACTTTAGGATTTACAGCTTACGAAACAGGCTTAACATTACTGGCTCCAACTATGTTAACTGTGCTGATAATGCCTGTAATTGGAAAGTTGATGAGTAAAGGTGTATCACCCATTCCTTTTATAGTTATTGGATTTTTATTCTTCGCATGCTATTCTTGGATGAGTGCCAGTTTAAGTCCCGATGTTGGAAGATGGGATTTTTATGTGCCTCTTGCTTTAAGAGCAATAGGTATTAGCATGGTGCAGATACCCTTAATAAACCAAGCTGTTGCAGGTTTAGCGCCCAAAGACTATCCCTCGGGAATTGCTTTAAATAATATGATTCGCCAGCTAGGCGGTGCATTTGGCATTGCATTGGCCAATAACTACATAGCACACCAATTTGCACAGCATAGAATTGATTTAATAACAAAAATTACGCCTGAATCTGAAATGTTTTTGGAAAGAAGCAATACCATTACACAAGGAATTATTGCTAGATCAGGCGATGTGGCTGGTGCAAGCAATAAAGCATTAGCTACTATTAATGGAATAGTTAATAGGCAGGCATATTTTCTTTCCTACTTAGATACTTTCCGATTAATTACCATCTTTTTTATTCTGGTCATTCCATTGGTTGTATTCCTTAGAGTAAAAAAGAAGTCAGCTGAAGAAATAAAAGCAACTATGAAAGCAACTGAGGAGGCGCACTAGGTTATTTTAAAAATTTATGAGCAAACTATTAATCACTACCACTTATTATTAAAGTACGTTATACCTGAATAACAACAAAATGAAAAAACTACTCATCACCTCATTTGCCCTTTTAACTTTTTGGCAACTATCCGCTCAAGTGGCTGTTAATAATGAGCTGAAAAGCTTGATTATACAGTCTTTTAGTTATTTTCCTAAAGTGAAAGAAATTGAAAATACTGTGGTAACTATGGAGGAGAAAGTAAATCTTTCACGAACTTTCAAATACCCCGACATTACAGCTGATGCCACTTATGCATATATTAAACCAAAAGTTGAAATACCATTGAACGGAGACAATTTTCAGTTCGTTCCTATTCATAATATAAGTGGTGCATTTAATGCAACCTATGCCCTATTCGATTTTGGCAGGTTAGCAGCTAATATACAACGCTCAAAAGATGATTTGCAATATGCAAAACATAATGTTGATTATGTTAAAGCACAGTTGGCATTTCAGGTTTCTACTGTTTATTATAATATTATTTATCTGCAAAAAGCAATTGGCATTCAGGATAGTGTGTTCAGCTTCTTAAAAGAAAGTAAGCAAATGGTAGAAAGTCAGTTGAGGAATGGAACCGCACTAAAAATTGACTTGTTGAATATTCAAGCAAGTATAGATAATGAAGAAAATAGAAAAGTAGATTTAAAGAATAGTTTACAAAAACAAATGAACTTATTGGCTTATACAACTGGCACTGAAAAAAGCAATGGAAGTAATTTTGATTTAGACCTTAATCTTACAGATGAGCTTACTGCATTGGGTTTGGCCCAAACCAATAATGTTGATTTTATTTTAGCGAAAGATAAAATCAAACAAGCAGAAAGCGATTTGGCCATTACAAAAGTTGCAGAAAACCCTATTGTTGGTTTGAAAGCTTCCGCTGGAATGAAAAACGGATATGTTCCATATATTAACGATGTAAGATTCAATTATCTCGCGGGCATTGCATTTTCTGTACCCATTTATAATGGTGGACGAAACAAGCAGCAACAAAAACTTCAACAAAATATTATTAAACAACAAGTAATGGCCGTTGAAAGTTTGAGCAATAATTACAAAAAAGATATACAGCAAGCACTTACAGATATTAACACCAATTTAGAAAGAATTAAAAATACTTCTGGTCAAATTGAACAAGTCAAAGAAGCGCAGCAACTAGCATCCAATCGTTTTAAAAACGGTATTGGAACTAACTTAGAAATTACCAATTCAAGTAACAATGTGCAAAGAGCTGCTTTAACCAAATTGCAATATGAATACCAATTGTGTTTGGCAAAATTGGAGTTAACAAGGTTACTTGGGTATCAATATTGGTAGTTTAATTAGTAATGTATAATTACTCCACATCAAACCATACTGGTTGATACTCTTTGCCAATTGGGTTATAATTAATAAAAAGTTCGCATCCTGCTTTAATTTCTTGGCATGTAAGTACGGTAATTGTAATTGCATCAAAATCCATTTCATAAGTACAATTAAAATCAACTGAATGGTTGTACATAGAAATATAACCCAATGCAATAACTGCTTGACTTCCATCATCACCCCACTCAAAAATATAATTGAATAGCATCGTTTTTTCAACATTCAATCTTTCTTTAGCACTTAATACTAATACTGGAGCAATTTCAATTGTAGTGTTGGCTGGGATAAATGTAGAAGTAAAAACTCCGCGGCCTTTTGAATTAGTTTGAGCAATATATAATATAGGAAGTATCATTTAATCTACTTTATGTTTCATATTATAAATTTAATTTTTATACCAATACAGATCACTCCTTATTTTGCCAATCCATAATAAATTAAATTTCCTACTTGCACTAAGTTGAGTTGACTTAATCATTGCATGAGAAAATGCGGAAAAAGATCCCATAATTAGAAAAATATTAAATAATCTACCAGCTGTTAAAAGCTCATGAATTTCTCCATAACCTATGGTATAAATAGTTGTAATAGTCATGTACAATGCATCAAAAAAAGTATACTTCTCACTGATCATAAGCCCTGATGTACCAATGCTAAGAATTAATACAATTAATCCTATCCAAATAAGCAAAGGATTGATTCTCTTTTGTAAGTTCATTGTATTAAAATTATAAAAAAAAGCAACTACAGAGATTTAATCCGTGAAATTTTCTCAAACGCGTTGGAACCGCATACATCTTACGAAAATCGACGATGGTATAATAGTTGGGTTTAGGCTGAAGTAGTAGCCATAGCAGATCAATGTTTGGGATAACAGTATGATAAACTATCTGTGGGGGCATTTTAGTTGACACACTCATTGTATAATCAAACATGAAAAGATTTGCGGTAAAACTCCTATCCTACGGATAGTTAATAAAATATTATTTGAAAAAGTACTTATTGCGTAGTTCCTAATGTGATTCTTTAACAAGTTCTAGTTAATTTCGCTTAAATGTCACTAGAACTAGAACATCCCAATTTATTTGAGCAATTTGATTTACTTATTGCCAAAGAAGATAAGCTAGAGATCAGAGAATTTCTGAATCAACAGAATATTAGTGATGTTGCCGATCTTATTAATGAATATCCAGATTATGAAGCTCAAATTATTGCCAATATGGCAATTCATAGGGCAGCAAGTGTTTTTAAAATCTTAGATATTGCCCAACAAAAAGATATTGTTAAAGAACTCCCTTCTTCAAAAACTGCTGAATTACTAAATGAATTACAAGCAGACGACCGCACCGACTTTTTAGAAGAACTTCCTAAAGCTGCCATTCGTGATTTAATTAAATTACTAGATCCAGACGAAAGAAAAATTACTCTTGCTTTATTAGGTTATCCAGAAGATAGTGTGGGTAGATTAATGACTCCCGATTATGTTTATGTATACCCGCAAAATACAGTTACAGAAGTATTTGAAACTATAAGAAAATATGCGCGTAATAGTGAAACTATAGACGTTCTTTATGTAATAGATAAAGAAGGTAAATTAATAGATGATATAAGGATCATGGATATTATTTTGGCTGCAGCAGATAAAAGAGTTGAAGAAATTACTGATGGAAGGGTAGTATCATTAAAAGTAAATGATGATCAGGAAAACGCACAGCAGGTTTTTAAAATGAATAATCGTGTTGCTTTACCTGTTGTTGATGAAAATAATATTTTATTAGGTATTGTAACCATCGATGATATGCTTTGGGTTGTAAATGAAGAGTTTAGTGAAGACATGCAGAAAATGGGTGGTACTGAGGCTTTGAACGAACCTTACCTCGATATTCCATTACTAAAATTATTTAAAAAAAGAATTGGCTGGCTAGTAGTTTTATTCATAGGAGAAATGCTTACTGCAACTGCAATGGGATATTTTGAAGATGAAATTGCTAAAGCAGTAGTATTAGCATTATTTGTGCCATTGATTATTTCAAGTGGTGGAAACAGTGGTTCTCAAGCATCTACATTAATAATACAAGCAATGGCTGTAGGTGAGATAACTATTTCAGATTGGTGGAAAGTATTAAGAAGAGAATTAGTGAGTGGTATTTTATTAGGATCGGTGTTAGGAACAATCGGTTTTATTAGAGTAGCAGTTTGGCATTCTATCATTCCGCAAATTTATGGCCCCCATTGGCAAATGATTGGTGCAACAGTTGGTTTTTCATTAATTGGTGTTGTATTGTGGGGCACTTTAAGTGGATCGATGCTGCCTATTCTATTGAAAAGATTAGGTGCAGATCCGGCAGTATCTTCAGCACCATTTGTTGCCACTTTAGTAGATGTAACTGGCCTAATTATTTATTTCAGTTTTGCTTACCTTTTTTTGCAAGGATTGCTACTATGATTTTTCAAAATAAACAACTACTTGCCCGTTTCTTTTTCCATCATTAAATAAGCTTTAATAAATCCATCAATTTCTCCATCCATTACAGGGCCTACATTACCAACTTCATAATCTGTTCTATGATCTTTGATCATTTTATATGGATGAAATACATAGCTTCTAATTTGACTGCCCCACTCTATTTTTTTCTTTCCTGCATTTGTTGCATTTATTGCTTCTTGTTGCTTACGTAATTCTTCTTCATATAATCTACTCTTCAACATTTTCATAGCCAAGTCGCGATTTTCACCTTGTGTTCTAGCTTGCTGACATTCAACGATAAATCCACTGGGTATATGTTTTAGCCTTACTGCTGTTTCAACTTTATTTACATTTTGGCCACCACTACCTCCACTTCTATAAAAAGCCCATTCAACATCTGCAGGGTTTACTTTAATTTCAATACTATCATCAATTAATGGATAAACAAAGACGGATGCAAACGAAGTATGTCTTCTTGCATTACTATCAAATGGAGAAATACGTACTAATCGATGTACACCGCTTTCGGCTTTTAGAAACCCATAAGCAAAATCTCCATCAAACTGAATTGTAGCACTTTTTATTCCTGCACCATCCCCTTCTTGAAAATCTATTTCAGTTAATTTCCATCCTTGCTTTTCGCCATACATTTGATACATGCGTAAAAGCATTTCAGCCCAATCTTGACTTTCAGTTCCACCTGCGCCTGGGTTTATTTGCATAACCGCAGGAAGTTCGTCTTCGGGCTTATTGAGTGTACTTTTAAATTCTGCCTCTTCTATTTGCAGTAAAGCAGTATCGTATGCTTGCTTGGTTTCATCTTCAGTGGCATCTCCCGCTTTCCAGAAATCAAATAATAGAGCAAAATCTTCTACAGAATTATCAAGCTGCTTAAATAATTTAAGCCAGTATTCGTTCACCTTAATCTCTTTCATTACTGAGGTTGCTCTGGAATTATCATCCCAAAATCCTTCTGAAAGAGACAGTTTTCGATCTGAATCTACTTTATATATGCGGTTATCAACGTCAAAGAAACCTCCTCAGAACCAAAACACGGTCCCTCATACTCTTAATTTGTTCTTGTATCATAGCGGTGAAAATACGAAACCTTACGTAACTTACGTTATAGAAATTATATGAAACTTCATTTATTAATTTTTTGTTTTTTTATTACTAAGCTAGCAGCTCTTGGTCAGAACCAATATTCATTAACTGCCTTAAAAGGCAATTACCGTAAAGTATTTGAACCAAATGAAAGGGTAAAAGTAAAATTCGAGTATGAAGGATCAACAGAAATAGTGGTTGGAAGAATTGAAGGCGTGTATGCAGATACCCTCTATTTAAGGGGTTTTAGAAAAAGAAGTAGAAATAAGATTGCAGCTATCTGTATTAAAGATATTAAAAAAGTAAAAAATATTTATGTTGGCTCAAGAACTTCAACAGGATTAATTGCCATGTTGGGAGCCACTACAGGAACTTTTATGTTAGCTGATGTATTATCAAAAGATGTTGCATTTTTCCCTAATGCAAATGTAGGAACTGCAGTTGGCATTCTGGCAGCTGCTTTTATTCCTTATACAATTGTTACTTTATCGGAGCCTTCATTTTCAGAAAACAAGCATTATACTTTTCAATCAATGCTGCGGAAAAAAACACTGAAAGATAAGTAGTATGTTATAATTTTATTACTCTTTTTGTGCTAATAACTGTTCCAGATCCAGCAATAAGTTGCACATCATAAGTACCAGTATTTAATGCAGATAAATCAAGGTCATACACGGTATTGCCATTAAGCGTAGTAGGAATTTTTTGATTCATCATTACAATTCCGTTGATCGAAATTACTTTTACATAAGTTGTACTATTGGGAATAGGTGTGAAAATTAATTTAGTAGTACTTTGAACAGGATTTGGAAATAAATACATACTTTGTTGCTGAGCAATCTCTCCTTTTATTTCTATAATAGTGGATTTTGAGCTACACGTATTGGCATCTACTATTTCGGCATAGTAAGCACCAACGCCATTATAAAACACTTTCAATGTTTTAGTAGTATCTGGAACAAAAGGCTGCAATGATCCATTTTTATACCAGAATGTTTTGCTGATATTCCTACCAGAATCTGCTTCCACTTGCAAGAACGTAGTATCGCC
>JAYTXG010000152.1:0-5740 GCA_043743375.1 Sphingobacteriia bacterium | reverse complement strand
TGCGTAAATGATAAAGTTATTCCGTGTGTATAGCCATTTCCATCACTTCCATTTTGGCGGGTACTAACTTTATAAACTTGTTGATATTGATTAACGTTGGTGTATTCGCTTTTACTATTATTATCAAAATAGTTAAGATTACCCTGATAAACAAAACCTACTTGATTATTTTTGTTCATTTCATAATCTACCTGCGTTCTTAAATTAGGACGAATATTTTTATTGGTATACTTCCCTGTAGTTTTAAAATAATTGGTAGAGTCTGTATAAATATTTGTTCTAGTGCTATAACTATTACCGCTAAGTTTACTTACACCTGTTCCAATTGTTTGATTAATTGATAGTTTTTTATTTCGATAACTTAAGTTGCCAGAAAAATTTCCTTCTCCCCTTGTTCCAGCACTAATATTAAGCCTACCCACCCAACCAATTTTGCCTTTTTTTGTAACTATATTAATAACACCACCTGTTTCAGTAGCATATTGCGGCGGTGGATTGGTCATAATTTCAATCTTCTCGATACTGCTACCCGGAAGGCTTTCTAACAAGTCTTGCAATTGCTGAGGAGTAAGATCTGTAGGTTTATCATCAATTAAAATTTTTGGTTCCTTCCCTTTCAATAAAATTTTACCTGTAGGATCATTATTAATTAAAGGAATATTTTTTAAAATTTCTGCAGTGCTTGATCCAGCGCTTAAAGCACTTTCGCCAACATTATAGGTAAGTTTATCGTCTTTATTTTCTATCAATGGCTTTTCGGCATAAACAATTATTTCATTGAGAATATTACTGACTTCCTTCATTTTAATATCGCCAATATTAAAATCATACCTGTCGGCCCGAAGGTAAATACTATCAATTTGTATGTCAGCTAACCCAACATTTTTAGCACGTATGGTATAATACCCAAAATCAAGATGGGTAAACTCAAAAGCCCCATTTTTATCTGAGATGGTTGTAGTTAATAAAGTATCGGCAGAAGTATATAATAAGTCGACTCTTGCAAATGGCACAGCTTTTCCCTTTGAAGCTTCAACCAAATTTCCGATAATAATTCCAAATTTAGATTTATCGCGTGAAACAGTTTGCTGAGCATTAACGAATACAACAGCACAAATAAATAGTAGTGATATAAAATATTTCATTGTATTCTTTCCAAAAAATGCCGATCCAACCTATTTAATAACAGCTTTTAAAGTGTTAATTAACTCTTCGGCACGTAAATTTTTAGCAATAACAATTCCATTAGGATCAATCAAAAAATTAGCAGGAATACTTTGTACTTTATACTTTTGTGCTACTTCATTATTCCAAGACTTAAGATCACTTAATTGTGTCCATGCAAGTTTATCTTTTCTAATTGCTTGCATCCAACTCGATTTATTTTCATCCAAGGAAATACCTAAAATTGTAAACCCTTTATTTTTAAACATATTGTAAGCAATTAAAACATTGGGGTTTTCTGCTCTGCAAGGTCCACACCAGCTAGCCCAAAAATCAATCAACACATATTTACCTTTAAATGAAGCCAATGATACTAGTTTACCCGATGTATCTTTCTGACTAAAAGCTAAGGCAGGATTACCGATACCATTCACTTTAGAGTCGGAAATTGTTTTTTCGATCATGCGTGAAAAAGAACCTTTTTTCGCAATAGCATCAAGTGCGTTGTACCTAGCTTCTAATTCTGGAACTCCACTAAGTAAAGGGTTAACTACATATAATACAAATGGACTAACAGGAGATGTTTTTTTAGCAGTAGTAAATTTTGTTGCTTCATTTACCACTTGTTGTTTTGTTTTTTCAAATACCGCAATTAATGAATCGTGCTTATGATTATTTTTTTCTACATTAATTTGCTGAACCAAAGAACTCAACACGTCTTTAATGGGGTTAAAAGTTGATTTAAATAATTCATAATCTTGTTCCACTGCAGATCCTGTAATTTTTGCATTAGCAAGGTCATTAAAATCGCCTTCAATGGCAACATTGCTATTTTGCAAAAAAAGGTCAATACCTTCTTTGTACCCCACAAAACCTATTTGAAAAATATCAGGTTCTACAAGAACGCCTTTTAATGTAAACTTACCATCTCTTACGGTATCCGTAGCAATGGTTTTACCATCGGCACCATTCATTAAAAAAACGAGCATATTGGGCTTGGTATTTTTAATTGATCCTTTGATTTCAAAATTATTTTGGGCATTTGCAAAAATCCCTATTAGTAAAAAAATTGGTAGAATAATTTGTTTCATATTATTTAGAATGTCGTTTTTGTAATATAGCCAATACATCTGCTAATTGATACCCTTTGGCATTTAGTAAAAGTAAATAATGAAAAAGCAAGTCGGCTGACTCATTTAAAAATAGTGCTTCATTGTAATCTTTTGCTTCGATAATCATTTCCACTGCTTCTTCTCCTACTTTTTGAGCAATTTTATTAATTCCTTTGGCAAACATTTGCGCAACATAAGAATCCTTGCTATCAGCATGCTTTCTTAAATTAATAATTTCCTCTAAATACACCAGAAAATCATCACTATGATTTGGTTCGTTCCAACAAGTATCGGAACCAGTATGGCAGGTGGGACCATGTGGATGCACTTTAATTAATAAGGTATCATTATCACAATCAACGGATAAGGATTTCAATTCAAGGAAATGTCCACTTTCTTCTCCCTTCGTCCATAATCGTTGCTTAGTTCTGCTATAAAAAGTTACTTTACCAGAAGATATTGTTAGTTGGTAGGCATCATCATTCATAAATCCAAGCATCAACACTTTATGTGTTTTAAAATCTTGGATGATAGCAGGTACTAACCCGTCGCTGTATTTATTGAAATCAATAACCATTGTGTAAATTTCTGTATTTATAATCGCATTGCGATACCTTTTTTAGCAAGGTATTGTTTTAATTCTGTAACCCCAATCTCTTTAAAGTGAAAAATACTAGCAGCAAGCGCTGCATCAGCACCAGCAATATCAAATACATCACTAAAATGTTCCATTGTGCCTGCTCCCCCTGAAGCAATAATGGGCACTGGAAGGGATGAAGATAATTCTTTGGTAATATCCAAGGCAAATCCTTGTTTTGTTCCGTCGTTGTTCATGGAAGTTAATAAAATTTCACCGGCTCCAAAATCTACCCCTTGTTTTGCCCAATTACTGCAAAGCATCTCCGTTTTTACCTTCCCCCCATTCAAATAAACATACCAATTTCCATCAGCTTCTTTTTTGGTATCAATTGCCAACACAATACATTGGCTTCCAAATTCCTTTGCCAATGATTTGATTAATGAAGGGTTTTTAAATGCGGAAGTATTAATGGATATTTTATCTGCTCCGTTTTGTAATAAAATACTAACATCTTCTATTGATGATATTCCACCACCTACGGTAAATGGAATATTAATATTATGTGCAATTTTTTTAACTAAATCACTTAAGGTTTTTCTCTTTTCATTAGTGGCAGTAATATCAAGGAACACTAATTCATCGGCACCTTCAGCTGCATATAATGCGCCTAGTTCTACAGGATCTCCTGCATCTCTAATATTTTCGAAATTTACACCCTTAACAGTGCGGCCGTCTTTGATATCCAGACAAGGAATGATTCTTTTTGTTAGCAATTTGAGTTATGAATTATGAATTATGAGTTATGAATTATGAGTTATGAGTTATGAGTTATGAATGGAATTAATTCTTTTAAAGTGATTCTTCCTTCATAAATAGCTTTTCCAATGATTGCTCCACTACACCCAATGTTTTTTAATATACGCAGATCATCTAAACTACTTACACCGCCACTTGCTACAAAATGAATAGCAGGAAATTGTTGAAGTATTTTTTGGTATAACTCTGTAGAAGGGCCTTCTAATTTCCCATCTTTACTAATATCTGTACAAAAGATTTGCGCAATTCCTTTATCAACATAATTCTGTATAAAATCCACAACAGCAATGTCGGTTGATTCTAACCATCCACCGATAGCAATTTTTTCTTCTTTTACATCAGCCCCTAAAAAAAATCGATCGGCACCATATTGTTCAATCCAACTACTAAACGTTTTTTCATCTTTAACGGCCAAACTACCTATGGTTGCTAGTTTTGCGCCTGACTCAAATATAGTTTTTAAATCAATTTCTTGCTTAATTCCACCGCCAAAATCAATAATTAATTGGGTATTTGTAGTAATTAATTCAAGTACTTTCCAATTCTGAACTTTCCCCGCTTTGGCACCATCCAAATCAACTAAATGCAGGCGTTTAATTCCTGCAGCTTCAAACTCTTTTGCAACTTCCAACGGATTTTCATTGTAAATTTTCTTTTGAGAATAATCGCCTTGTGTTAATCGCACACATTTTCCGTCAATTATATCTATCGCTGGGATTATTTCCATTTAATAAAATTATTTAAAATTTTCTCTCCTACATCAGCGCTTTTTTCGGGATGAAATTGAGTGCCATAAAAATTTTCTTTATTCAATGCCGAACTATATTCAATACCATATTCGGTTGTAGCAATTGTATGATTACCCAATGCTGCATAATAACCATGCACAAAATAGCAAAATGAATTTTCTTTTACGCCATTAAAAAGTTCAGATTTTAACTCATAAATATTGTTCCACCCTATTTGAGGTATTTTAATGGAATTTGTTGGAGTGTTAACAAACGCTTTTACATTTTCATTAAAAATACCTAAACAATCTGTATCATTTTCTTCACTGTATTTACACATTAATTGCATCCCCAAACAAATGCCAAGCACTGGTTGTTTTAAAGATGTTATAAGTTGGTCTAGCTTTCTTTCTTTTAAATAATGCATAGCAGTACTAGCTTCTCCAACTCCAGGAAAAATTACTTTATCTGCTGCCAGTATTGTTGCATGATCATCTGTAACAATTGCACTTGCTCCTATCCTTTCCAGTGCATAAAGCACTGATTGAATATTACCTGCATTGTATTTAATGATAACTAAGTTCACTTAATAATGTTAATTTTCTATAATGGGTTGAATAAAAGCTTTTGTTGACGCAAGAATATCTTTCATCTCACTCAACACTTTAATATAAGCTGATCCAATAATTGCACCATTGGTATTTTTTGAAGCAGCATTAAAACTGGCTCTATCTTTTATACCGAACCCAACCAATATTGGGTTTTTTAATTTCATGGATTGTAATCGATCTAAATAATTTTCAATTGCATAAAAGTCAGTATTTCCACCAGTTGTAGCTGATGAACTTACAGCATATAAAAATCCGGAGCTCAATTCATCAAGCCTTTTGATTCTTGCATCTGTAGTTTCTGGGGTAACTAAAAAAATAAAATCCAAGCCATACTTTTTTATTATTTTGCCATATTCATTTTCAAATTCAAATTCGGGCAAGTCTGGTAATATCAATCCATCAACACCAACTTCGGCTGCCGCGGCACAAAATTTTTCAAAGCCATATTGCAATACCGGATTCATGTAACCCATTAAAATAATTCCTTTATTAGCAAGTATCGGATTATTTCTACAATTGGCTAACTGCTCAAATAAAACTTTCATAGTCATTCCATTGGCCAATGCTACGCTACTACTTGCTTGAATAACTGGTCCGTCTGCCAAGGGATCGCTATAAGGCATGCCAATCTCAATAATATCAGCTCCTACCTCTGCAAGAGATTCCATTATTGTTAACGTATCATTCAAAGCTGGATAACCAGCTGTAAAATATACATTTAATACTTTT
>JAYTXG010000151.1:0-1831 GCA_043743375.1 Sphingobacteriia bacterium | reverse complement strand
TACCATCGTATTTAAAAGTTTCGCCGTGCGTTTCACTTGTCCTGTTGCTTAATTGCGCAAAATCTTCCTGCTGATATTTACCGCCATCAAGCTTTACATCAAATCGTTTGGTGATATAGGCAGGATTGCCGTCTTTAAAATAAATTAATGCATTGTCGGCTACTACAATCTTAAACAACTGTTTAGCAATTTGCATAGTTAGGTGCTCATTCTCAGGAATATCGTTTTGAGCAATAAGATGGGGTGAAGGAGGTGTCGGTTTTAGAATGTATTGCCCACTTTTTTCAGACAATATAAATTGTTTGTTTTTGAATTGCAGTGAATATTTTAGTTGTACACCAGAAATGGATAAATGCTTTGTATGTTCTCTAAAAAGTGCAAGATTATTAGCCTTAGGAGCATCAAAGGGCAGAGTAGCAGGAATATTTAAGCCATAAAACATTCTTTTTCTACAGTTTAAGCAATATCCTTCTTTTACTTTTTTATAACAACCCTTACACAACATTAGCTAATTTGTTTAATTGTAATTGCACCTATTGTATCAACTACAGCCGTTTGTAGTAATCTTGTAAAATTGTCTTTTTCATCAATTTTTAATAAACGGCATTGTAGTTCTTTATTTATTCCTTCAGATAATAAACCTTCAAAAAAAGCAAACAAAGTGTTCGATTCAAAAATTCGTTGAGTTTTAGGCAGGGTTAAACTAATGGAAGTACGCGTTTTGTTATTGTAATATTCATCCTCATATTTAAAAATATAATTACCATTTAAGTCCTTCTCTAAGTAACCTGCTAGTTCCCCATTATTGTAAACCGCACCTTTCATAAAACTTTATTTTTAAGTTGAAATGATAGTTCCATACCTAAAATAGCTAATATTTTTTCAAGCGTTTTTAATGAAGGATTTCCGGAACCGCTCTCAATTAGGTAAATTGTTTTAATGGTAACGCCAGATAATTCAGCTAGATCCTCTTGTTTCAATGATAGGACAGTTCTTCTAAGCTGAATTAAATCACCTAATTTTTGTTTGCTCATCGGAATTAAATTACTTATTTCATAAAATTAAGAATAATTATTTAAATATTTGAAGTAAATAGGTAATATATTACTTATTTGTGATTATATTATCCATATTTGATCAATAAATCATTAAAATCGGAAATATATTACATTCTGAAGCTACTGCATACTTGCTGCAATCATTTCGGCAACGTCTAATACGCCTACTTCGTTTTCTTTTTCGCGGTTCTTAACACCATCAGTTAGCATGGTATTACAAAACGGACAAGCAGCGGCAATAAAACTTGCGCCAGTTGCTAAAGCTTCATCAGCTCTTTCCATATTAATGCGTTTATCGCCAGGTTCATCTTCTTTAAACATTTGAGCTCCACCAGCTCCACAACATAATCCGTTGCTTTTGCAACGTTTCATTTCAACTAATTCTGCATCCAACGCTTCTAATACTTTACGTGGTGCTTCATAAATATTATTGGCTCTTCCTAAATAACAGCTATCGTGATAAGATATTTTCTTTCCTTTAAACTCACCCCCTTCCTTCATTTTTATGCGGCCCTCATTAATGAGTTCTTGTAATAAAGTAGTATGATGAATTACTTCGTAGTTTCCTCCCAATTCTGGGTATTCATTTTTAAGTGTGTTAAAGCAATGCGGACAAGTAGTTACAATTTTTTTAATGCCATAGCCATTTAATACTTGAATATTTTGATAGGCCATCATTTGAAATAAAAATTCATTGCCAGCTCTTCTTGCAGGATCTCCAGTACATGCTTCTTCTTTTCCTAAAATGGCAAATTTTATTCCAACTTTATCTA
>JAYTXG010000150.1:0-3444 GCA_043743375.1 Sphingobacteriia bacterium | reverse complement strand
AATGGGGGGAGATCAAATATTTGCACAAATCTTTAAAAAAAATAAAGTAACTGATGTGTTGGCGTTTTTAGATAATGAAAGTTCATTATTAACTGATTTTAAAATAATGTGTAGTGTGCCAACATCCATATTTTTACCTGCTGCAATAAAAGAGATAAGCGCAGTTTTATAAATTTGTTACGCTATTTTTGACTTATTGGTTTCGTAGTACAATGGATAGTATAAGAGTTTCCGAAGCTCCAGATCCAAGTTCGATTCTTGGCGAGACCACAAAGCCCCTACACGCAGTGTTGGGGTTTATTGTTTGAGGAAGCGTCGCACTTGTGCGTAAGCTGACGATAACAAATAAACCACGCAGCAACCGAAGGTTGGTGCAGAGGCTTTGAGTAAGTTCAATACGGTGGAAGACAGCCGAGCGAAGCGAAGGCTGGCAATCTTGGCGAATAACAAAAGCCGGATTCGGGCGGGTTTTATTATGAATACACATGCACGCTAACATTTTATTTGTTAGCGTGCATATATTTTGTTAGTATTGTATTTGAATGGAAGCAATAAGTAAATATTTTAAAGAGCATTTTGGTGTTGTGCCAAAAATTTCGCGACTCAATAAAAGTGAATTGGCTCAGCTCCCTTTGTATCTCAGAGGAAATTATGAACTATATAATGGTTCTGTTGTTGGTCAAAAAATTATATGGGCAAAAGTTAAATCTGATGAAAATTATACTCCAGACCAAATTAAAAAACAAGAGCAACAGCTCAAACAGTTTTTAGGCTTTCCGATTGTTTTTGTTTTTGATCAGATAGAAAGTTGGGAAAGAAAAAGGTTAATAGAAAGAAGAATATCATTTGTTCAACCATTTAAACAAATGTATATACCTGAACTATTCCTGCAATTGAATGATTTTTCACGTTCTTCTGAAAATAAAAATGAAACAAGTTCTAAATATTTAACACCTCCGGCACAATGTGTTATACTTTATCATTTAGAAGTAGCTTCCCTAGAAAAAATATCATTTCAGGAAATTGCAAAAATGGTTCAGTACTCAACAATGACTGTCTCTCGTATTATTAAGGAACTTTATCGTTTTAAACTAGTAGCAGTTGAAGGAGGTAAAGAAAAATCAATCAGGTTTAATTTACAAGGGAAAGCTCTATGGAAAAAAATTCTGCCAATACTCAGTTCACCTGTTCGAGAAGTTTGGTTCACAGATCAAATTTTGAACGGTACTCATTTCAGAATTGGAGGCAATACTGCTTTGTCGGCTTTTACAATGATATCAGAAAGTAATCGGAAAACATATGTTATTGGTAAAGATGAATTTCGTTCTATGAAAATATTAGGAGCCTTAAAGAGTTTAGCAAAAAAACATGGGGATAACAGAATTGAGGTATGGCTATATAATCCAGTAATACTTTCAGAAAATAAAAACGTGGATAAATTATCACTTTTTATATCCCTGAAGCATGAAGAAGATGAAAGGGTCAAGGGGGCTTTGGAGGATCTTATAAATGAAATGCAATGGTAGTTGGCTTAGATTTATTTATTCATCATTTTGAGCCATACACGGATCATTATATTTTAATTGGCGGTAGTGCATGTGATTGGCAATTTGAACGAAAGGGTTTGTCATTTAGAGCTACAAAGGATATTGATATAATTCTGATAGTTGAAGCTCTCTCAGATGAATTTGTAAATCATTTTTGGCAATTTATAAAAGTTGGTGAATATGCTATTACTCAAGTTGGTGAGAAAAAACAGTTTTACAGATTTATAAAACCTCAAGCAGAAGGTTTTCCTTCAATGATTGAATTGTTTTCCCGAAAACCTGATTTGATAAAGGAGGTTGTAGATATGCATCTTACAGACATACCTACCGGTGAGGAAGCCTCTAGTTTATCAGCAATTCTATTGGATGAAGAATACTATAAATTTGCCCTATCAAATACACAACTAATAGATGGTCTTCATCTTGCCAATGACTTTGTATTGATTTGTTTGAAAGCAAGAGCATTTATAAATAACACGAAAAGAAAGGCTGATGGCCAAGAAGTAAAAGCGGCCGATATTTCTAAACATAAAAATGATGTAATTCGTTTAACGGCCACTTTAAAACCAAATGTTGTTATACCAATTCCAGATATTGTGAAGCAAGATTTAATTGAATATATTAACACAATCAGAACAGAAAATCCTGATATTAAACAATTACTGAAAGAGCAGGGTGCCGCCAATACAACATTGGAACAAATAATTGAACAATTGGAGATTACTTTTGCTTTGAGACAGTAGCAGAAAACCAAGCCTTAGCTTTTTAAAAGCTATGAATGAGGTGTTAGGTATTGATGGGAATTTGCTTTTAAAAATAGCTTAAGAATTGTAAGTTCAATACGTTAGAAGACAGCCGAGCAAATGCTTTACTGAAATGAATGAACCATGGCCATTGATTCGCGCGCCATTTTCTGGTTGAATTCAAAAGCCAGTTTTTTATGATTAATGGTATCAACAATGGTTCCAATTAAACAAAGGCCACCTGTAAATAAATATAAAATCCCCATCCCAATTTGCCCCACCATAAAACGTTGAACTCCTCCAACCGCTACAAATCCAACAATACATCCTAAAAGTATATGGTCGGCTTTTCTTCTTTTACCATTATATAACATGATGAAATTCTTTAACTGATCAGGCGTTAAATGCTGCGTAAAACTTTGTAGAAATACCAATTCTTCACCTTCAATTGCTGGAATAAGATTCATTAAATTTGGTTGCATGGGTTATCTTTTTTAGTGGGAATTAATTTTATTATTCTCATAAATATAATTAAAACGCCGAATACTCCCAATGGATGGGCATGAAAAGATAGCGCAAACTTAAGATGAAGTGCATGATGCATAGAAGTTCCTATTCCACAACCTGGGCAACTATTAAAACCTATTGCTTTAAAAACACATAGAGATTGCCCAAGTGTTTCTGGGAGAATAAACAAAACAACTATAGCAATTACCCATACAACTAACTCGAAATTTTGTAAAAAAAATGGCCAATACTTTTTTACGAGGTTGTTCAATTTTATTTGATTATTTTCCGAAAACTGAAATGTTCGAACTGAAAATCTTTACTGCAATAGCCAATAAAATCACCCCAAAAAACTTTCGCACAGCCAGTAATCCAGCTTCGCCAAGTGCACGTTTTACCAAAGCTAGTGATCTTAATGTTGCATATACAATTACAAGGTTTATTAAAATGCCCAATAATATATAAAGTTCATCGTAATTGGCTTTTAAAGACATAATAGTGGTTAGCGTTCCACTTCCAGCGATAATTGGAAATGCAATTGGTACAACTGTGCCAGCTTTTGCATTGGTATCGCCTTTAAAAATTTCATGGCCTAATACCATTTCTAAACCCAATAAAAAAATCACCACAGAACCTCCCACAGCAAA
>JAYTXG010000149.1:0-2053 GCA_043743375.1 Sphingobacteriia bacterium | reverse complement strand
GCCAACATATTTAGTGCAGCTTTAAACTCTGTAAAGTTTTTAGCTTTATTAAATCTGTACCATTGTTCTAAACCCCTGATATCCATTTGCGCAGGCATGCGAATAGAAAATGTTCCTCTTGCAGTAATAATAGTTGGACCGTACTTACTCCAATATGCTTTCTTTTTTATTTTTATTTTTACGCCTGAAATTTTTACTTTTAATGCAGCTGTTTTTTCTTCTAATGTTTCCCAGTTGCCATCAAATTTATATTGTAATTTATTGGTAGGATTTATTTCTAATTGATATGTATCTAATTTATCTGGTGCATTTACAGTATGGGCCCAACCAAGGTTTTCATTTACTCCGTGAAGAATAATTGGTGCACCAGGAAAATTGGCTCCTAAAATATTCCATCCTTCTTCACTGCATAAATGTGCTTCATAAAAAGCTACAGGACCTTCTAAAGGTTGATGGGCATTGATATCGAGGTAAACTTGTCCGTCTGTAGTTTTAGCACTATTAAACGCAAATGCGTTGCTTCCAGCTGTTTTATAATTTTCTAACAAAGGAACTGTTCCCCCAAAAATAGATGCCAATGCTTTATCTGCTCCCGATAAAACACATAACTGTAAAACAGAATATTGAATCATATCTTTGGGAACAACAGGAAAAATATTTTTCAACAAAATTTCCATGGGATGCTTAATGGCATAAGCATTTAAACCTGCACAATAGCCTTCCAGTAATTTTTTAAAATCGGGACTTAAATCGCTTTCATATTTTTCTTCTACAAGTTCGGGAATTCGAAGTAGGTGAATAATATAATCGATAGTAGCCCCTTTTTTGCCTTGGTATTGAGCAAGCATAGCTTTGCCAGCCATTAAAGATTGTTGGATGGTGGTAAAGTCGTCCTCGGCATGCGCCCATGCTAAGCCATAAGCCACTTCTGCGTCGGTTTTCCCAAAAATATGCGGTACTCCATATTTATCACGTAGAATGTCTATTTTGGAAGGATTAAATTGCGAAAAGCTTACAATTGAAAAACAAAGTAAGAGTAAAATGAGAGAAAACTTTGGCATTATGGTTACTTTTTAATACCAACAAATCTAACATCTTTATGATTAGCGAACCAATTTGATCCACTCTTGTTATCTTTAAATAAATTAATCACCATGGGAATTTGGAAACAGCTAAGTGAATACCTCTACATTAAAAAAAGAGACCCAAATGAACCGCGCACTCAATGGATGAAGTACATGCATGGAATGAACAGAATATCATTAATCATGTTTTTGTTAGCCTTAGTATTTATAATTTTTAAAATGTTTGTTTTGCCATTGATTAAAAAATGAGCTCCTTATTTTTTTAAGAAATCAATAATTTTAATCGCTGCTTGTTGAGAAGCATTCCCGCCATCCGAAAGTACATTCTTTAAGTTTTTATAATCTTTTTCTAATTGTTCTTGCTTTTGCTTATTATACAAAAGATTAGTTAGTTCTGTTTTTAAGTTGGTGGTATTTAATTCATCCTGAATTAATTCTTTTACCACTAGTTTATCCATTATCAAATTTACCAACGAAATATAGTTGATTTTTATCAGCCGCTTAATAATCTGGTAACTCAGGTTACTTCCTTTGTAGCAAACAATTTCAGGTACGCCAAATAAAGCAGTTTCTAGAGTAGCTGTTCCGCTAGTAACCAATGCAGCTTTTGCTTTTAGCAATAATTCATAAGTGCTATTTTTCACTACACTAACATTTGGGTATCCTTGTAAAAAAGGTTCGTAAAATGAATCTTCTTGCCCCGGTGCTTTGGCAACAACAAATTGTTCATTCTTAAAATGACTGGTTACACTTAGCATGATAGGTAATTTCTTAGCAATTTCTTGTTTTCTACTACCTGGCAATAAGGCAATTACTTTTTCATTGTTTTCTACTTTTAGTGTACCATGGTTGCTGATAAATTGATCAACTACTTCAATTAATGGGTGTCCAACATATTCTACTTTCCAGTCCCAGTTTTTTTGGTAATACGCTTTTTCAAAGGGGAGAATACATAACATGAGGTCGAT
>JAYTXG010000148.1:0-5788 GCA_043743375.1 Sphingobacteriia bacterium | reverse complement strand
CCTTTATTTCCCCTAATTAATTTTACGGCATCTTGTGTATCATAGCCACTCACATCAACAGCTTCTTCAGTGCCCTGAGCTACTTTAATAATAATATCTCCAGCTACAATTTTACCTGACTTCCAAGCAGGTCCACCAGTAACTATACTAGCAATTTTAATTCCGTTATCATCTTGTTGCAACTGTGCTCCAATACCAAAAAACTGATTACTCATTCTTTCATCAAATCCTCTTTTTTCAACTGGTGGAAAATAATCGGTATGAGGATCCATTAAATTTGTAATTATATTAATGAATGCATTAAAACGCTGATCTTCGGTATACGTTGTTTTAATTCTGGTGAAAGTACGATCCATAATTTTCATCACTTTAGTTCTTGCAAATAGTTCTAAACTATCATCAGGCTTAGCGATGTATCCTTCTTTCCCTTTACTCTTTTCTCTTTCTTCTTGTAAATCTATAAAGCGTTCTAGAGAATATAATTTCATTTTTTTTCTCCAACGTTCTTTTCTTTCTGATTCATTAGAAGCAAAATTAATTTTATCGCCGTCCAATTGAACCGTTTCGTCAACCGTATAATCAAAAGGTTTAGATAATATTTCTTTGTATAATTGAGTAGCTTCTGTAACTCTTTTTTCGTAAATAGTACTTACAGCAGGTTGAAATTGCAAAGCTGCTCCATGAATTTCATCATCAATTGTTGTCTCATACTTTTTTAGTACATCCACATCAGTTTGTAAAAACAATGTTTTATCGCCGTCCAATTGATTTAAATATCCAGTAAATACTTTTTTAGAAAACTCATCATTAATTACTTTCGGACTATAATGTTCTTGTTCTAATAATGCACCAACGGCATTTAATAAACGCTGTTGAAGCGTTACCATATCATTTGATCTACCACCACCAATAGTTCTAAATGCAAAAAATAATGTACCAAATAATACAATGGCAGTGAGTGCTAACCCTTTTTTTGTCTTCATAAATTGCTTCAATTTTTGCATGATATTTTCAAAAATAACTTAAAATGAGTTTAATATACTATTATTCAAACCAATTAACAAAGCTTTTGAAAGATGGTTTATAGAAAAAATTTACTATTTTCGCATCCCGCAAAACGGAGGGCGTAGCTCAGTTGGTTAGAGCGTCAGTTTGTGGATCTGAAGGCCGGGGGTTCGAGACCCCTCGTTCTCCCTTTATAAAACCTATAAAACATTTGTTTTATAGGTTTTTAAATTTATACTATGAAATTGATTTATTTAATTCCTTTTATATCTGCATTTATTGGTTGGTTTGCTAATTGGATTGCCATAAAAATGCTATTTCACCCTAAAGAACCCAAAATAATTTTTGGTATCCGTTTTCATGGAATTTTTCCAAAGCGGCAACAGCAATTTGCCGAAAAATTGGGGAAATTAGTAAGTGAACAGCTACTTTCTTTTAAAGATATTGAAGCAAAATTTAGTAATCCGGCTAGTATTAGTAAGCTAATGCCATTTGTTGAAACCCATATTGATCATTTTTTAAGGGTAAAGCTGGCCGAGAAAATGCCTGTAATCAGTACGTTTATAGGCGATAAAACAACCAATCAGTTAAAAGAGGTATTTATTTCTGAATTAACCGAGCTTTTTCCGGTTATCATGAAACAGTACATGAATAACTTACAGGAAGATATTGATTTAGAAAAAATAGTAACACAAAAAGTAACTGGGTTTTCTTCCTACAAGCTTGAACAAATTTTAAATGCCATTATGTCTAAAGAATTTCGTTTTGTAGAAATAATAGGTGGTGTTCTGGGTTTTTTAATCGGGTTATTACAAGTATTCCTAACCTTATTAACCTAATCACCGATATAAAAACAGGTTGGTACTATTGTTGAACCCAACTTTATCCATTTAAAATTGTCTTATTACCGTTTGTATAAAGCGAATGCACTACATCCTCAATATCCTGCAATTTTGCACTTATTAACAAAGTTTATTATGCGTAATTTTTTAGTTCTGTTTAGTATGGTTATGGTATGTTTAACTTCAAATGCCCAGTATCCAGGCATGGGCGGACGACCAAGTGGAGGTGCAGGAGCCAGTCAAAATACCAATATCGGTCACTTTTACGGTAAAATACAAGATACAAAAACTAAAAAAGCCATAGAAGGTGTAACTGTTCAGCTTAAAGGCAACAAGTTTGATACTGCCACTAAAAAAATGAAAGAAGTTACATTAGGAACAGCAATTACCAAAACAAATGGCGATTTTACCTTTGATAATTTATCACTATTTGGCAATTTCAAATTAAAATTGAGTGTACTTGGATACAAAACTTTAGAACAAGTAATTAGTTTTGGAATAAAATTTCCACAAGGAGGGGCTTCTCCAGATTTTTCTAAAATAATGGCAATGGCAGATAAGGACCTTGGTAATATTACAATGGAAGAAGATGCCACTAATTTGGGAAATGTAACTGTTACCTCATCTAGTAAACCACAATTTGAGTTAGGAATTGACAGAAAAATATTTAATGTAGATAAAAATTTAATGGGTTCTGGTGCAACTGCTACCGACTTGATGAGAAATATCCCATCATTAAATGTTGATATTGATGGTAATGTGACTTTAAGAAATGCTGCTCCTACTATTTTTATTGATGGCAGACCAACAACTATTACACTAGATCAAATTCCATCAGAAATAATAGATAAGATAGAATTAATTACCAACCCAGGAGCAAAATTTGATGCATCTGGTGGTAATGCGGGTATTTTAAATATCGTACTAAAGAAAAATAAAAAAACTGGTTACAATGGCGGTATTAGAGCTGGAGTAGATTCTAGAGGAATGCCCAACTTTGGTGGAGATATTAATTTAAGACAAAATAAAATAAATTTTACTGGAAGTGGAAGTTTTAACCAGCGGAAATCTATTTCTGAAGGCATAACTGATAGAAACAATTTACTTACAACTCCAAGTAATATTTATAATGTTCAAAACTCTACCAACACTGGCTATTTTGCTTTTTTAAGAGGCGGTATTGATTATTTTGTAGATAATAGAAATACTTTTTCAATCTCAGCAAATTATGTAAAAGGCAAATTTGATAATGATCAAATTCAAAAAGTAGATTCTACCATTAAAGGTGCTTTTTCTTCTTATACCAATCTAAACACATTATCGTCCTCTGCTTTTGAAAATATTGGAACTCAATTAAGCTACAAGCATAATTTTGAAAAAACAGGGCATAATATTTCTTCTGATTACAATTACAACAAAAGCAACAATAGCAATGAATCTGATATAAATAGCAAAACATTTAATTCAAGCAATACACAGCTAGGCTCACCAATTATACAAAGAGGATTGGGTAATGGCAATTCAACCAATCATACATTTCAAATAGACTATGAAAATCCGTTAACAGAGGATTCAAAATTTGAAAGTGGTGCAAGACTTGCAATACGTGATTTTTCTAACTTATTAGACCAATATCGTTTTTCCCCTTCATTAAATACTTTTGTACTGGTTCCATCTATCAGTAATAAATATAAATTCATCGATCAAGTTTATGCTGCTTACGGTACCTATAGTTTTAAAGTGAAAAAATGGAGCTACCAATTAGGATTGCGTGCCGAAAGTTCCAATTATAGTGGTACACTATTAACATCAAAAGGAATAGACTCAGCAAATTTTAAAGTTGCTTATCCTTTAAGCTTATTCCCAAGTGCTTTTATCACTTATAAAATAAATGATAAACAAGATTATCAAATAAATTACTCAAGAAGAATTAATAGACCCAACTTCTTTCAGTTAATGCCTTTTCCAGATTATACCGATCCACAGAATATTAATATCGGAAACGCTAGCTTAAAACCTGAGTTTACTAATTCATTTGAAATGTCGTGGAACAATGCCCATAAAAAGGGATCGAATTTTTTAGCTACCGTGTTTTTTAAATACACTACAGATTTAATTACTCGATATGTATACCGCGATAAGAATGCGTTGGTTCCTACTGATAGTGCCTTTTTTAGTACCTATATTAATGCAAACAATGCTATTTCTTTTGGACTAGAACTAACAGAAAAAACACAGATTACAAAATGGTGGGAAATAACCGCAAACTTAAATATTTTTAATTCAAGAATCAATGCTAGCATTCCTGGGCAAGCAGATCTTTCACAAGAGCAATGGAGCTTTTTTACAAAAATGAACAACACATTTAAAGTTGCTAAAACTTTGTCAATACAATTAAGTGGCGACTATCAAGGAAGGACTGTACTACCTCAAAGTGGCGGTGGTGGTGGTAGAGGCGGCGGTGGTGGTATGATGTGGGGAGGTGGCCCTCAATCTGGAGCTCAAGGGTACAATTTGCCAAGGTATGGAGTTGATTTAGCAATTAGAAAAGAATTTACTTGGAAAAAAGGTAGATCAGGAAATCTTACTTTAAGCATGAATGATATTTTTAGAACACAGCTCTCCCAAAATTACTCTGAAAGTTCATTCTTTAACCAAACAAGTTCACGTAGAAGAGATCCACAAGTTTTGCGCCTGAATTTCAGCTATCGTTTTGGTAAGTTTGATGCTAACTTATTTAAGAGAAAAAATACAAAAGCAGATCAAAGCGGTGGAATGGATATGATACAACAATAAAATAATAGTTTATCAAAAAATCCGGAATTGACTATTAGCTAATTCCGGATTTTTTATTGATTCTTACCTGTAAGCATTGGCACGAAAGAAAACTCCTCAAAAGATTCTTCTACAATAGCACCATCATCTAACTTATTAATCCTTAACATACGTTGCACTTCTCCTTCATTTACTGGAATAACCATGCACCCTCTTGGTTTTAATTGTTCAATTAATTTAGGTGGAACAAATGGTGCTGCGGCAGTAATAATTATTTTATCGAATGGGCCATAAGTCGGTAATCCTTGAAACCCATCTCCGTAAAAGAATTTGATATTTGGGTATTGTTTTCTAAAATAATAAAATACTTTTTGTTCATCATACAACTTCTTTTGCCGTTCAATAGTAAACACTGATTGAACGCCCATTTCAGCGAGAATTGTAGTTTGATAAATACTTCCAGTTCCTATTTCTAAAACCTTCTCGCCTTTTTTTACTTGTAGCAATTGAGTTTGATATGCTACGGTGTATGGATGCGAAATAGTTTGCTCTGCAGCAATTGGAAATGCCCTGTTTTCGTAAGCAATTTTATCGAATGCGGAATCTAAAAAATAATGACGAGGTATTTTATTCATAGCATCTAATACCCCTTCATCACTAATACCTTTATCCCGCAAAATATTAATTAAGATACGGCGCATTCCTTTGTGCTGAAAACTATCAGAATAAATTCTATCTGGCGACATGTGGTGAAGATACTTATTTCAGCATTACCCAAGTTGCATACTCTCTATAATACCATTAATTCGATTATTTAATACTAGTTGCATTGCATCAAAATCTTCTTTAGAAGCCAGCGTTGTATGTACACTAAAATAGAATTTTATTTTAGGCTCTGTGCCTGAAGGTCGCGCTGAAATTTTACTACCGTCAGCAGTTATAAATTGCAAGACATTACTTTTTGGCAAATTAATTTTCCAACTTTCCCCTGTTAATAAATTTTTCCCAACCTGTAATTGATAGTCGAGTAAGGTAATAACAGCAACGTTATTAATTAAGCTAGGTGGGCTATTTCTATACCCATCCATCATATCAGCAATTTCTTTTTGTCCGTTCATTCCCTTTTTAGTAATGCTTATTAATGTTTCATAGTAAAACCCAAATTG
>JAYTXG010000147.1:0-6882 GCA_043743375.1 Sphingobacteriia bacterium | reverse complement strand
TAGATAAATACCAAAAACTATTGTTTGGATCTTTTGAATTAGGATTAGAGCTCTTAATTATTAATGGTGCAATTACTTTTCTTGGATTGATGATCATTTCTAAAAAGTCTATTTCATTTCAACACAGCATTAACCAATAAAGAATGAACTTCATTAACCAACTTGCTGAGGAATATGCAAACAAATTTTCTTCAACCGAATCTACTGATTTAGCCGAAATTAATTTGCAAACTTATGCAACTCATCCAAAAGCACATATGCTTTCGGGAAAAGTGCAAGGATTATTACTTCAGTTTATTAGTACAATGCTTCAACCAAAATATATTTTAGAAATAGGAACTTTTACTGGATACAGTGCTTTATGCCTAGCAGAAGGACTTCAAAATGATGGTGAATTGCATACTATTGAGCTAAGAGAAGACGATGCAGCTTCTGCTAAAGCAAACTTTAGCAAATCCTATAAAAATAAGCAAGTAACTTTACACATCGGAAATGCGGTGGATATTATTGAAACACTTCCATTTGAATGGGACTTAATATTTATTGATGCCGACAAAACTGCTTACATTGAGTATTATGAATTACTAGTTCCAAGGTTATCTAACAAAGGAATCATTTTAGCAGATAATGTATTATTTCATGGACAGGTTTTGGAAAATCCAATATCAGGTAAAAACGCAAAAGCAATTCATTTATTTAATGAACATGTGTTGAATGATCCAAGAACTGAGCAGGTTTTATTAACAATTAGAGATGGAATATCTCTAATAAGAAAAAAAAATAAATGAAAAAAATTATATTCATACTTCCACTGATCATTGCCTTAAATGCATTTGCACAAAAGGAAAAAGTGGAATCATATATTCAGCAATTCAATGAAATCGCTATTAAAGAAATGATCCGAACAGGAGTTCCTGCGTCAATTACTTTAGCACAAGGTATTCTCGAATCACAGTCAGGCGGGAGTGATTTGGTTAAAAGATCCAATAATCATTTTGGAATTAAATGTAAACCTGAATGGACTGGTCCTCGTACTTTTCATGATGATGATGAAAAAGGAGAATGCTTTCGTGTTTACCCAACTGCTGAAGATTCTTACAAAGACCATTCCGATTTTTTAAGAACAAGATCTCATTACGATTTTTTATTTAAAATAGATCCAACTAATTATGAAGCATGGGCAAATGGTTTAAAAAAGGCAGGATATGCAATAGAAAAAAACTACCCACAACAATTAACTAAACTGATTAAAGAATATCAGTTAGATCAATATACAAGGATAGCATTAACTAATATGATAAATAGTAAAAATGATTCTATTATTAATATTCCTACATCCACTGTTATCATAAATCAATCAACAGAAGAAAAGGAAGAAGCAGAAGAAATAATGCTTACTTCTACCCCTTCAATTAAAAAAAATGATACCCCAAAAAAATTAAGTAATTATCCAAATACAATTTTTTTGATCAATCAAACTAAAGTAATTTTTGCAAATGAAGGGGTATCTCTTTTAGCCCTAGCAAATCAACAAAATATTTCATTAAGTAAATTAATAGAGTTTAATGATCTAAATAATATCGAAATACTAAACGAAGGCCAATTAATTTTTTTAGAAAAAAAACAAAAAAAAGGAGTCAATGATTTTCACTTAACAAAAAACGGAGAGTCATTACACAGCATATCACAAATTGAGGGAGTTAGATTAGAAAGTATTTTATTGTATAATAATTTACAAAAAGATTATAAGCCAACAGAAGGAAATAAAATCTACTTAAAACCAATTAATAATATACAAGCAACTGTAAATAAAAAATAATATGTCGGAAATAACCCTTTTTGATAAAACATTTGAACCTTATTTACCAGAATCGTTAATTCAAGAAAAAATTAAAGAACTAGCTGGTGTTATTAATACAGAATACAAAGGAAAAAAGCCGCTATTCATTGCAATACTTAATGGCTCATTTATGTTTGCAGCAGATTTATTTAAATCAATAGAATTAGAAGCAGAAATTTGCTTCATTAAATTGGCTTCTTATAAAGGTTCGAAATCTACTGGAAATGTTGTTACATCAATTGGTTTAGATGCAGATATTAATCACCGTCACGTTATTATTTTGGAGGATATAATAGATACTGGAAAAACCTTACACGAATTTTTACCTCAACTACAAAATCAACAGCCTAGCTCATTAAGGGTTGCTGTTCTTCTTCACAAACCAGATGCCATGCTGTATCCTGTAAAGATCGATTATTGTTGTTTCTCTATACCCAATAGATTTGTGTTGGGCTATGGCCTTGATTATGATGGATATGGACGAAACCTTAAAGAAATATATCAATTAAAAAATACGGAATAGTTTAACTGCAATTACTAACTAAACGCTTCTTTAACTCTATCAAAAAAACTCTTCTCTCCTTTTGCTGGATTAGGCTTAAAGTTGCCACTTTCGGCCATTTTCTCCAAAGAAGACTTTTCATCTGCACTTACAGATTGTGGAGTCCAAACATTTACATTAATTAATTGATCACCTCTGTGATATCCTTGTACCTCGGGAAATCCTTTTCCTTTTAAGCGAAATATCTTTCCGCTTTGAGTACCAGCAGGAATTTTAATTTTTGCTCTCCCATCTATTGTTGGAACTTCTACATTAGTTCCAAAAACTGCATCAGGAAAAGTAATATGTAAATCAAAAGCTACATTCAACCCATCTCTATGTAATTCATCATGTGCTTCTTCTTCGATCTGAATAATTAAATCGCCAGGGCCACCGCCTCTTGCTCCAGCATTACCTTTTCCGCCCATACTAAGCTGCATACCTTCTTGAACGCCTGCAGGAATATCAATGGCAATTGTTTCTTCTCCATATACTCTGCCATCACCTTTACATGCTCCACATTTTGAAGTTATAGTAGTTCCTTCACCATTACAAGTTGGGCAAGTAGTTACCGTTTGCATTTGTCCTAAAAAGGTACTCGTTACTTTTCTAACTTGGCCGCTTCCATTACAAGTACCACAATTTTGTACACTGTTTTTATCTTTGGCTCCGCTACCTGAGCATGTAGTACAAACAACATGTTTTTTTACTTTAACATTTTTTGTAACACCTTTCGCAATTTCCTCGTAAGTTAATTTTAGTTTGATACGCAAATTGCTCCCACGCTGCCCTCTTGCTTTGGCTCCACCTCCACGACTTCTTCCACCACCTCCAAAAAAACTTCCAAAAACATCATCTCCAAAAATATCTCCAAAATTGCTGAAAATATCATCCATATTCATTCCTGTTCCATGGTGAGCGCCACCGCTAGTACCCGGACCAAATGCTGAATGTCCAAAACGATCATACTTTGCTTTTTTATCAGCATCACTTAATATTTCATACGATTCAGCAGCTTCTTTAAATTTTTCTTCTGCAGCTGCATCACCAGGGTTTCGATCAGGATGAAACTGCATCGCCACTTTTCGGTATGCTTTTTTAATCTCCTCAGCAGATGCAGATTTACTCACACCCAATATTTCGTAAAAATCTCTTTTAGCCATATATATTTATTTTCCAACCACTACTTTTGCGAAACGAATTATTTTATCATTTAAGTAATAACCTTTCATTACTTCATCTATCACTTTTCCCTTTAATGATTCTTTTGGAGCAGGAATTTCTGTAATCGCCTCATGTTTCTCTACATCAAAATCTGCTTCTATGCTTTCCATTGCCTTCAAGCCTTTCTGCTGCATATTTGAACGAAGCTTATTAAATACCAACTGAATCCCCTCTTTTTGTAGCGATAGCTCATCTGATTCGTTTAATTGCTTTTCTGCCCTATCACAATCATCTAGTATGTCTAGCAGAGACACAATAACATCTTTTCCAGCTGTTTGCATCAATTCTAAACGTTCTTTTGCAGTTCTTCTTCTGAAATTATCAAATTCAGCCATCAAACGCAAGTATTTATCTTTCTGCTCCTGTAATTCAATTTCCATTTTTAATACTCCTGACTCTTCGGCCACGGGGTCACTCAAATGTGGAGATTCAGCTGCATTTTCGTCAGCATTAATTCCAAAATCCTCCATTTTTTCATGTGTTTCTCTATTATTGGTCATTTCTTGCTCTTCCATAGTGCTTTTGTATTAAACACATACTAAGCAAATATTTTGCCACGCAAAGAAAAGGGAAAAATTGACAGTTAACCACACCCTATATTTGCCAAATGATAAAAGTTTACCTCAAAAAAAAAATTGCCCCTAGAATTGCTAACGGACATCCTTGGATTTATGGTAATGAGGTAGATCGTGTTGCTGGGAACCCAGAACCAGCTGATTTAGTAGAAGTTCATTATTCTGATGGAAAAATTGCGGGTATTGGTTATTTTAACCCAAAATCGCAGATTCTCATTCGTTTACTCACCAGAAAACAAGAAATAATTGATGATGCCTTTTTTCTAAATCGAATTACCACTGCGTGGAATTATCGAAAAAAAACTGGCTACACCGAGAACTGTAGGTTGGTTTTTGGAGAGTCCGATTATCTACCTGCATTAATCATAGATAAGTTTAACGATTATTTTGTTTTGCAAACACTGGCTTTAGGTATGGAAAAATGGAAGCCAGCTATTATAAAAGCATTGAATACCCTATTTAACCCAAAAGGAATTTACGAAAGAAATGATGTTCCAGTAAGAACTTTAGAAGGTTTAGAACAACAAAAAGGATTTTTGTCGGAACCCTTCAATACCAATATCATGATCAACGAAAATGGTTTACAATTTCATGTGGATATTGAAAATGGACAAAAAACTGGATACTTTCTTGATCAACAAGACAACAGAAAAGCCATACAGCACATTGTAAAAGATGCCGATGTATTGGGTGCTTTCACCTATACTGGAACTTTTGAAATTCATGCTGCTCACTATGGTGCAAAATCTGTTTTAGGCATCGATATTTCTGAACAAGCTGTTGTACAAGCAAATAAAAACGCTGCATTAAATGGCTTAGATAAAATTTGTAAATTCGAAACATTCAATGCATTTGATGTATTGAAAGATTGGGGAAAAGATGGACCGAAATATGATGTTGTAATGCTAGACCCACCTGCTTTTACAAAGAGTAGAGAAAGTATTGATAAAGCTGTAGCTGGTTATAAAGAAATTAATTTAAGAGGGATGAAACTCCTCAGAAACGGCGGATTTCTTGTTACCTCTAGCTGTACTAATTTAGTGCATCCCGATTTGTTTATACAAACAATCGAAATGGCTGCAAGAGATGCTAAAAAAAGAATTCGTCAGGTAACTTTCAAAACACAATCATCAGATCATCCGATCATTTGGGGAATGGACAATACCAATTATCTAAAATTTTTGATAGTAGAAGTTTCAGATAAATTGTAAGGCATTGTTAAATGTTGCAGCCAGACCAACACACGCAAAAAAAATTCCAACATCGCTAAGAATTTCGTTGCCTTTCAAGAATATGATCCAGTGGCCTACTTCGAAAGCAATAATACTATAGAAGAAAAATCGTCTATGAATCTTTTGGTAGACGGAATTACCCATTATTTTTTAAACCACAAATCAAAAAACTATTTCGTGCTAATTATTCAAAATATGAACCCCAATATGGCGGATATTGCGCTTATGGTGTTGCCGGAAACCACAAAGCCCCTACCCAAATTGTAACTTGGATAATTCTAATCGATAAGCACTATTTTAATTACAATTTAAAAGTGAAAGATTATTGGAATAAAAAACAAGACTCCTCAATTCAAAAAGCTGATTCTAATTGAGAATCACTAAAAAAGTTATAATTTCCAAATAAAATAGTTTTAATGGATATTAAAAAGAATCAACAAAGTGCTACAGAATGAGTAAATGAATATTCAGATGCCTGGTTCAGGAAACATTTTTAGCAGCTTGGAGAAATGCAGATAAATACAATGGATAAGCTTCTGTAAAAACATGTTTATTTACTATTTTGAAAAATAAAATTATTGATCATTATCGGAAATCAACCATTAGATTAACTGATGAATTAGTTTCGGATGAAACAGATCAAGATGTATTTTTTGATACTGCAGGCCATTGGTAAAAATCGGCCTATCCTTCAGACTGGTCTATTTCTCAAGAAAAAATTGAAAGAAATACAAGCTGTTGTGTTTTCGATGAAGTGCTTAGATGATATGGATAGTAACGAAATATGCAAAGAATTAAACATTAGCTCAGCTAACTACTGGGTATTATTACATAGAGCTAAAGTGCAATTGAGATCATGTATTGAATTGAACTGGCTAACCACTTAAATATACAAAAATGGGAATCTCCTGTAAAACTGCCGTAGATTATATATCGAAAAAAGAAGAAGATAAATTAAACTTTATCCAAAAATACCATCTGTTTCGTCATTTGGCAATTTGATATATATATGTAAAAGGTTTGAAAAACAAAATAAGCGAATGACCTCAATTTTTACATCTAAATCAACCAATGAAAGTGATATTTTAAAACAATCTGATAAAGAAGAGATGATTAATCTACTTGAAGAAAATAGTTGATAATTAATTAATAATAAGTCATTGTAAGACTTTAACATTTGGTGCATAAACATAAAAAATATATGCCATTATTGTATTCATTTCGAGTGCAGTTTTGTTATATATATAAATCAACTTTTACGATTAATGAATAAAGATAATTCAAGATGCAATTAGCAAATTCAATTATTAAATTATTTGATCAAATTCATCAGGTATCAACCCAAGTAACTGAAATTGAGTGTAGACATCATAAAAAGGCTCTTTTCGACCACACTTAGTAGATAAACAATTAATTTTTTGTATCAATAAAATCGGTAACACAATACCCGAATTTTATTACGGAAGGCTA
>JAYTXG010000146.1:0-5703 GCA_043743375.1 Sphingobacteriia bacterium | reverse complement strand
TTTACACAATATTTATATCATCAAAAATGATGTTCTTTTAGGATGGATTGATTTAGCAGATGAAATTAGAACAGAAGCTTTTTCCCTTATTCAATTTCTACAAAAAAGAGGTATTAAAACAATACTATTAAGTGGAGATAAGCAAGAAAGTTGTGAAAAGCTAGCTCAACAACTGCAAATAGACGAAGTATTTGCAGAGCAATCTCCATCACAAAAATTATTGCGCATTGAGCTATTGAATAATATAACTCCAACAGCAATGGTAGGTGATGGAATTAATGATGCGCCAGCATTAGCAAAAGCAACAATAGGTATTTCGCTTAGTGAAGCTTCGCAAATTGCAGTACAAAGTGCCGAAGTAATATTAATGAATAATGGATTAAAAAACTTGCCACTGGCTTTGGCATTGGGCAAGCACACTTATCTAACCATTCAACAAAATTTATTTTGGGCATTATTATACAATGTAGCAGCAATACCCATAGCTGCATTAGGATTTTTAAGTCCAAGTTTTAGCGCTTTAGCAATGGGATTAAGTGATGTTGTGCTTGCTATTAATTCTGTAAGGCTTAATTTTAAGAAAGTTGTATAACCGCTATTGAGTAATCCGAAAGAAATATTAGCAAAATATTGGAAGTACCAAAACTTCCGTCCGTCTCAAGAAGCAATCATTCAATCTGTTTTAGAGGGCAATGATACGTTGGCCTTACTTCCTACGGGCGGTGGCAAATCGATTTGCTTTCAGGTTCCAGGTATTATGTTAGGAGGATTGTGCTTGGTAATTAGTCCACTTATAGCTTTGATGAAAGACCAGGTTGATTCATTAAATCAGAAAGGAATTAGGGCAGCCACTTTACACAGTGGACTAACATTTTACGAAGTAAAAAAACTATTGCGTGAAGCAGTTGTAGGAAACTATCAATTTTTGTATTGCTCACCTGAACGTTTAGAAAGCAAACTTTTTATTGAATTTATTCCTGATCTACCAATAAGCTTACTAGTAATTGATGAAGCACATTGTATTTCGCAGTGGGGATATGATTTCAGGCCCCCATATTTAAGAATTGCGGAAACAAAAAAGCAGCTAGGAAATATTCCGCTAATTGCTGTAACTGCTTCGGCAACGCCAAGGGTACAGACCGACATTATTCAAAAATTAGGGCTAAAGCAAACAGCAGTTTTTAGGCAATCCTTTGAAAGATCAAATTTATCGTATAGCAATTTTATTGTAGATAGTAAAATCAATAAAATAGTAGACATACTTCATAAAGTTAATGGAAGCAGTATTATTTATTGCAACAATAGAAAACAAACAAAAAAGGTTGCCGAATCATTAGCATTACAAGGCATTGCAGCAGATTTCTATCATGCAGGATTAACGCAGCCTATTAGAGAAATGAAGCAGCAAGCTTGGTTACAAAATAAAATAAGGACCATGGTTTGTACCAATGCTTTTGGCATGGGTATAGACAAAGCAGATGTTAGAATTGTAATTCACCATGATGTTACAGAATGTTTAGAAAATTATTATCAAGAAGCAGGAAGAGCAGGCAGAGATGGCAAGAAAGCTTATGCAGTATTGTTGTATCAATTAAAAGATATAGCAGATTTACAATCTAACTCCCAGAAAAAATTTCCTTCCATTAAAATCATCAAACAAGTTTATCAAGCTATTGCAGATTACTTACAAATACCTGTTGGCAGTGGAGAAGGCATTTATTATAATTTTGATTTAGCAGGTTTTACTAAAAACTTTAAGTTAGATGCCCTCTTGGTTATAAATGTTTTAAAAGTATTAGAACAAGAAGACCATATTAGTTTTTCAGAAAACATTTTCTTGCCTTCGCAAATATCATTTATAGTAGATAAAAATTCACTTACCTTATTTGAAAAGAATCACCCGATTTTAGAGCCAATCATTAAAACTTTGTTGAGATCTTATGAGGGCATAATAAATAACCGAGTTTCTGTATATGAACAACAAGTTGCTAAAATATGTAGACTAAAAACAGAAGAATTAAACGTGGCATTAAAACAATTATTGCAATATGGAATTATTGAATACCTCCCTAAAAAAGAAACTCCTCAAATACAATTTTTAGTAAATAGAGCACCCGCTGAATATTTAATTATTAACCAAGCTACTTACTTAGAAAGGAAAAAGCTGTATGAGGAAAGGGTACAAACCATTACACATTATACTTCTACTCTCACTGAATGTAGAAGTAAATTTATATCCAATTACTTTGGTGATGCAACTAAAAAAAGCTGTGGAATTTGCGACAATTGTTTAATCGAGAAAAAGAAAAAACTAACCAGTAAAGAATTTGCAACTATTGAAGAAAAATTAAAAACATTAGGCACTTCTTCTATTGCACTCAACCCATTTATTGATTCCTTTAAATTATTGAATAAAGAAAAAATTTGGGCAGCGCTGACTTTTCTTCAAT
Organism: Sphingobacteriia bacterium; assembly: GCA_043743375.1. Classification (GTDB taxonomy): domain Bacteria; phylum Bacteroidota; class Bacteroidia; order Chitinophagales; family Chitinophagaceae; genus Sediminibacterium. The sequence goes on along the minus strand of JAYTXG010000146.1, from coordinate 3,253 downwards.
CAGAAGAAAAAATAATGATTACAGAAACAAAAGAAATAAAATGGTTATAAAAAATCCAATTAACTTACACTTGACCATGTTTAAACCCCTTGGTTTAACAAAAGAAGCGAAAAAGAGCACCACAAACTCCATGAAAGCCATGTTTGATAAGCGTTTTAAAAAACCCGTCTTTTAACTTTTTTAACAATTATTGAAAAAGGTTCTTTGTAACTTGCGTATATACTAATTTCATATAATATAAACTTTAGAACATGGAAGACAAAAAAAATTATAAAATATTACTTTGTGAAGACGATACCAATTTAGGTATGGTTCTAAAAAATTACTTAGAGCTTAATGATTACGACATCATACTTGAAAGAGATGGAAGATTAGGTTTAGCTGCTTTTCAACGTGAAAAATTTGATATTTGTTTGTTAGATGTAATGATGCCAAATATGGATGGATTTACATTAGCAGAAGAAATTCGTGATATAGATCCAGATGTTCCTCTGTTCTTTTTAAGTGCAAAAACCATGAAAGAAGACATCATTCAAGGATATAAATTAGGTGCAGATGATTATATTACTAAGCCATTTGATAGTGAAGTTTTATTGTTAAAAATCAAAGCAATTCTTAAAAGAAGTGAAGAAGAAAATAGAATAAGTGATAATATTGAATTTGATTTGGCCTCTTACCATTTCAATCCAAAATTAAGAGAATTAAAAAAAGGAGACACTGTTCAAACCCTTTCTCCTAAAGAAAATGAATTGCTTAAAATGCTAGCTGAACATAAAAATGATTTGCTCACTCGTGAAAGAGCATTGAAAAAAATATGGGGTAGCGATACCTATTTCAACGGAAGAAGTATGGATGTTTATATTGCAAAGCTTCGAAAATATTTAAGAGAAGATCCAACAATTGAAATTGTAAATATTCATGGTAATGGGTTCCGTTTAGTTGCGCCTAACTAAATAATTCTCCTCCCTCAGATCTTTTCATTGTAACCCCAAGATGGTTGTACGCTTTTAAAGTAGCTTCTCTCCCTCTTGGGGTTCTTTGTAAAAAGCCTTCCTGAATTAAAAATGGTTCATATACTTCCTCAATAGTTCCCGACTCTTCTCCTACTGCAGTAGCAATGGTAGTAATGCCTACAGGTCCTCCTTTAAATTTATTTATTATTGTAGAAAGAATTCTGTTATCCATTTCATCTAATCCGTGGGCATCTACATTCAATGCCTTTAATGCATGCTGAGTAATGCCTATATCAATAGTACCATCATTTAAAACTTGTGCAAAATCGCGCACCCTTCTTAATAAACTATTGGCAATTCTAGGAGTGCCCCTACTTCTTCCAGCAATTTCTTTTGCAGCATCTTTAGTAATAGTTGTATTTAAAATGCCCGCACTGCGTTCAATAATTTTTTGTAATACAGTAGCATTGTAATATTCTAAACGCGATTTTATACCAAACCTCGATAATAAAGGTGCTGTTAGTAATCCGCTTCTTGTTGTTGCGCCTACTAATGTAAACGGATTGAGATTAATTTGAATACTACGGGCATTGGGACCAGTATCAATCATAATATCAATCTTAAAATCTTCCATAGCTGCGTATAGATATTCTTCAACAACAGTACTTAGTCTGTGTATTTCATCTATGAACAACACATCATTGGGTTGCAAATTGGTGAGTAAGCCTGCTAAGTCGCCCGGCTTCTCTATAACTGGACCAGAAGTTTCTTTAATATTAACGCCTAATTCGTTGGCAACAATTCTACTCAATGTGGTCTTGCCTAATCCTGGAGGTCCATGAAACAATACATGATCCAATGCTTCGCCGCGCATTTTAGCTGCTTTAATAAAAATGACTAAGTTTTCGATCAATTGAGGTTGACCAGAAAAATCATCAATTTCCTTGGGGCGTATGCTATTCTCAAACTCCTTATCAGCAGGATTTTGATTATTGGGTTCATTATGAAGCTGATCGTTTTGCATAACTTATCGAAAATACAAAAAATGCAGTGCTATTGTTTCATAAATTTGTGGAATGGAGAAAAGAACTGCATTAATAATAGGTGCATCCGGATTAACAGGGGGTTTACTAGTTCAACAGCTATTGGCCAATGACTATTATTCTACCGTAACAATATATGTGAGAAAGTCCCTTCAAATAAATCATCCAAAGCTAATTGAGCTAATCGTCGATTTTGAAACCATCAATAATTCAGTTAATGCCGACGATGTTTTTTGTTGCTTGGGAACAACCATTAAAATTGCTAAAACAAAAGAAGCATTTGAAAAAGTAGATTTACATTATCCTATTAAAATTGCACAATTACAAAAGAAAGCAGGTAGCAAACAATTTTTAGTAGTGAGTGCAATGGGGGCAAATGCAAATTCAAGTATTTTCTATAGCAAAACAAAAGGGTTGATGGAAGATGGTTTGCAAAAAATTGGTTTTGATGCTTTGTATATATTACGCCCTTCATTTATAGATGGCGAGAGAAAAGAAAAGAGACTGGGAGAAAAAATTGGATTGTTTATTTTTGCTGTAATTTCTCCATTATTAATCGGGCCGTTGCGAAACTACGCTTCAGTTAAAGCCAGTGCTATAGCAGCTTGTATGATTTCTAAGGCAATTGAAAATAATAAAGGAATATTTACCATTCTTTCGGGCGAAATTAAAAAATCGGAATAATTATTTAGCGTATTGCATCAAACTCAACAAACAATCCGGGTCTGGACAATTTTCTAAATAATGATTGCGATTTTCTAAAGCACATACACCAGGGTAATCGCCAACATTTCCTTCAAGGTCATAAATTAATTGAAAATGCAAATGAGGCGGCCATTGTCCATTTTCATGAGGCTCACCAAAATGAGCGATTAAATCCCCAGCTTTAATTTTATCACCTTTTTTAATTGATTGAATATCTGCTAAAGATAAATGCCCATACAAACTATAAAATTTTAATTCTTCTAATTGATGTTGTAAAATGATTGTAGCACCATAATCGCCATATTGATCATTAAATGCAAAGCTGTGAACTTCACCATCTATAGGCGAAAAAACCTCCGTTCCAGCTGGCCCCCAAATATCAATACCTACATGCAATCTTCGGGGAGATTTATTGTTCGCACTATCAAATACCTTACTCCTACTATATACAGCTCTGTGTTCATCATAGCCTCCAATTCCATAAGTGGCACCAGCTGATTTTAGTTGATGAATTATATAGTTAGAAAACAATGCTACATTTTCAATTATTTC
>JAYTXG010000145.1:0-2797 GCA_043743375.1 Sphingobacteriia bacterium | reverse complement strand
ATTGGTGGTGAAAAATTGCAATACCAAGTATTAATTAGTCCGGAAAAAATGCGTCAATTCAATGTTTCTATTAATGAGATCGACAATGCATTGCAAGTGACCAATATGAATACCACGGGTGGCTTTGTTGATAATAAAAAAGGAAGTGAAGTACTGATAAGGAATATTGCAAGGGCAAATACACTCGGTGATTTGGCAAATACGGTTGTTACGAATAAGGGGAATGCACCAGTGTTATTAAAACAGGTAGCCGAGTTGAAATTTGGTGGTCCAATTAAACGCGGGGATGGTTCATTAAACGGTAAGCCTGCAGTTATTTTAAGTATTGAAAAACAGCCAGGAGCTAATACAGTTGCTTTAACAGCAGAAATTATTAAGGCAATTGAGGATATTAAAAAGTTTATCCCCAAAGATGTAAAAATTAATACCGATGTTTTTCAACAAAAGAATTTTATTGAAAATTCATTAACAAATGTAGAATTAGCGTTAAGAGATGGATTCATTTTAGTGGTAATTATTTTATTTTTATTCCTGCTTAATTTCAGAACAACTATTATTACTTTAACGGCCATTCCTCTCTCTCTTATTATTACTGCTATTGTTTTCAAAATGTTTGGTATTTCAATTAATACATTAACATTAGGTGGTTTGGCAATTGCTATTGGGGAGTTGGTAGATGATGCAATTGTAGATGTTGAAAATGTATTTAGACGATTAAAGGAAAACTGGGCAAGTGAACATCCGCAGCCATTAATGAAAGTAATTTATGAGGCCAGCAGTGAAGTTAGAAATTCAATTGTATATGCTACGATTATTGTAGTACTTGTGTTTTTGCCGTTATTTTATTTGCAGGGTATTGAAGGTAAAATATTTGCACCGCTCGGTATTGCATATATCACATCCATTATTGCATCACTTGCAGTTTCATTAACTGTTACTCCTGCTTTGTGTAGTTATTTAATGGGCACCCCTAAAAATTTACGCCATGTTAATTTAAAATTTTGGAAAAAGAGACCTTTAGTTGCTCGCCCGAACGGCTCATCTGGGCAGGCTTTGGAAAGTGTGGAGGGTGAGGTAAACAACGACAGCTCTCTCGTAAAATGGCTAAAGAAACAAGATACAAAAATGTTGCACTGGGGATTAAAACGGCCTAAACTCATTATAGGAATTGCCATTGCGGTCATTATTGCTGCAATAAGTATTGTGCCTTTTTTTGGCACAGAATTTTTACCCCCTTTTAATGAAGGAAGTTTTACTATTAATTTATCTACACCCGCAAGCACTTCTTTAGAAGAAGCCAATAAAATTGGCACTATCGCTGAACAACAAATTTTAAAAGTAGATGGTGTATTATTAACTGCACGCAGAACTGGAAGAGCAGAATTAGATGAACATGCAGAGCCTCCTAGTAATTCAGAAATTGAAGTAGCCTTAAAGCCTGACTTTATAAAAAAACGTGATGTAGTGTTGGCTCAAATTAGAGAGAAGCTAAACGTATTGAAAGGAGTTACGGTAAATATTGGTCAGCCAATATCTCATCGGTTAGATCATTTGCTTTCTGGAGTAAGAGCACAAGTTGCTATAAAAATATTTGGCAACGACCTTACTGAATTAAGAGGTAGTGCTGCACAGTTAAAAGAAACGGTAAGTAATATACCTGGTGTGGTTGACTTACAAATTGAAAAACAGGTACTTGTGCCACAATTGATAATAAAAATTGACAGGCAGGCAGTACAACGTTATGGCTTGCAGGTGGGTAAAGTAGCAGAGGAACTTGAGATATTTTATAACGGAAAAGTAAGTAGCCAAATATTAGATGGCCAAAAAAGTTTCGATATTTTATTACGTACCACTGATAGTGCTAGGCAGGATTTGGATGCTATTGGCAATACACAAATTTCTTTACCCAATGGCTCATTAATTCCTTTACAACAAATTGCAAAAATAGAATTGGAGAATGGTATCAATAGCATTTATCATGAAAATACTTTGCGGAGAATTGTTATAAGCTGTAATGTGCAAGGCCGTGATTTAGGAACTACAGTAAAAGAAATGCAGCAAAAAGTGAATACTAATTTGATACTGCCTCAGGGATACTTTTTACAATGGGGCGGACAGTTTGAGAGCCAGCAGTCTGCTTCCAAGCTTATTGGTGTTTTAAGTATTTTTTCTTTTCTCGGCATTTTTTTAGTACTATTTAGTCACTTCAAATCATCAAGAATTGTATTTCAAATTATGCTTAATATTCCTCTAGCATTAATAGGAAGTGTAATAGCTGTTTTGCTAACAGGCGGAACTTTTTCCATAGCTACGTTGGTTGGCTTTATTACCCTCACAGGTATTGCCAGCCGCAATGGAATTATGATGATTAGCCATTACATCCATTTGGTACAACAAGAAGGAGAAACTTTTGGCGACAAAATGATTATCCGAGGCTCATTAGAAAGATTGGTACCTGTATTAATGACTGCACTGGTTGCTGCATTAGCTTTGGTACCACTTACATTAGATGCCACTGCCCCAGGTAAAGAAATATTGCATCCTGTGGCAATTGTTATCCTTGGTGGTTTAATCAGTTCTACACTTTTAGATATAATCGTAACTCCAGTATTATTTAAACAATTTGGTAAGAAAGCATTGGATAAATATGTAGCTGAATACAATACGAAAGCACTATGGAAATAGCAATAACCTAACATAATCGATACGTATTATGTTTTTATTTAATTTTAATAGTATACTCTACTTTATCAGTAGGAAAGAGTTTTTTGCGAAATCTCCTTTTTTACCCTAACTT
>JAYTXG010000144.1:0-1868 GCA_043743375.1 Sphingobacteriia bacterium | reverse complement strand
GAATTAAAACAATACAAACGTTCCATTCGATTTTACGAAACAGCTCAACAAAAAGATCCCAATTACTTTAAAGTTTATTTGCTTCCTTATTCTATTAATTTAGCTGGAAACGGACAATTTAGTGAAGCGCTAAAAGCAGTAAATGAATTTCTTCAAATACCTAAACTAAATGAGCGAAGTATTAAAAGTGCTTCCTACAGAAAAAAGTCTTTTGAGTTTGCAATTGACTATGCATTAAAACATCCTTCCAATAATTATACATTTACCCCTGTTAATTTAGGCGATAGTGTAAACACTTCTGCTTCTGAATATTATCCTTCAGTTACCGTAACTGATAGTTTGCTGGTTTTTACCAGAAGGGGCAATCAAATTAGAGAAGATTTTTACCAAAGTAATATCCTGAATAAAAAATTGGGAAAAGCAACACTTATTAGAGGCGATATTAACTTTGAAGCACAAAAAGGAGCAATTACAGTTTCACAAGATGGTGAATGGATGCTATTCACTGCAAGGTTTACGGAAGGTGGTTATGGTAATTTTGATTTATATATTTCTTATTATACGCCACAAGGATGGAGTGAACCACAAAATTTAGGCGAAGCAATTAATACAGAATTCTGGGAAAGTTCACCAGCATTAAGTCCAGATAAAAGAGCACTTTATTTCAGCAGCAATCGCCCAGGAGGATATGGAGGATCTGATCTTTATGTTAGTTATTTACAGCCAAATGGAAAGTGGACAAATGCAGTAAATATGGGACCCTCCATCAATTCAAAAGGAGATGATCAAGCACCTTTTATTCATGCCGATAATCAAACCCTTTATTATACTTCAGATGGATTATTGGGATATGGGGGATCTGATCTTTTCATTGTTCGAAAAAATGAAAAAGGTGAATGGGGATTACCAGAAAATTTAGGTTACCCTATTAACACTATTGAAAATGAAGGAAGTTTGGCGGTTTCAGCAGATGGATTAACTGCTTACTATGCAAGCGATAGAAGCGATAGCAGAGGCGAATTGGATTTGTATAAATTTGAAATGCGGCCTGATATCAGACCGAATAGAACATTGTATGTAAAAGGTAAAATTACTGATAAAAAAACCACTAAAAATTTACCATCAACAGTTGAATTAATTAATAATGCAACTGGCGAAATATTAATGAAAATTCAAACTGATGAAACAGGCGAATATTTTATTACATTACCTATCGGAAAAGATTATACTTTTTCTGTAAACAGAAAAGGCTATTTATTTTATAATGAGTTGTATAAATTAAGTAGTAAACAAGCTGATAGTGTGTACCGGAAAGACATTCAATTACAACCAATTGAATTAAATGCATCACTTACTTTTAAAAATATTCAGTTCACTACAAACTCTTACCAGCTTCCTACAGATGCTGCAATTGAATTGAATAAACTATTACAAGTATTAATAGAAAACCCTTCCTTACAAGTTGAAATAAGCGGTCATACCGATAATATTGGCAAACAAATTGATAATAATAAACTCTCCGAAAACAGGGCTAAAACTATAGTTGAATGGCTGGCATTAAAAGGAATTGATTTAAAAAGATTGAGTTTTAAAGGTTATGGAGATAGCAAACCAATCAGTGATAATAAAACTGAAATTGGTAGAGCACTCAACAGAAGAACTACCGTTACAATAACTAAAATTTAAGGTAGAAACACCTAATATCTACTTGTGAATTTTGTGGAGATTGCCGCAAAATTATTTATGCACCCCGACTTATTGTACCGTGTTGCGCTAACCATGATTCCGAATATAGGTCCAGTTTTACAAAAAAGACTAATACAACACTTTGAAACAGCATCTTCTATTTTTAAAGCAAGAAAAAAAGA
>JAYTXG010000143.1:0-2938 GCA_043743375.1 Sphingobacteriia bacterium | reverse complement strand
ACACCAATTAGTTTATTATTTCCTAAATGATATCCTTGAGGAATTTGTGCGCTATTTCCAATAAAACTTTTATTTCCAATAGTAGTTTTTTGAAGAATTAATTCTTGATTCCTGATATCACATTCTCCAATTACTGCTACGTCTGCAATAAAAGATTCATCGCCAATTTCAAGCAAATGATGGCACACATTAGAGGCATTTGATATCTCTGTATTCTTTCCTACTTTTGCACCAAGTGCACGATAAATTGTTTTTATGTAAACGGTTGCAAAAATGGGTTTAATTACTATCAATAAAAGAGAAAACAATTGTTCTAAAAACCATTTTTTTAAATAAATTCTACTGTATATAGAATATTTACCAACTTTAATATTATTCCTAAATAACAATGAAAGTAGTATTACTTCACTTATAAAAAGCAATAGATAAATCAACGAAAAAACTGGCGTACTTATTAAATAAGTAAACGAGTACCAATCGGCATTGTCATCTAAATAATTTAATCCGATAATCGATGGTATTAAAGGGAGTACAATTAATAAAGGGAAACTAGAAACTATTAAGAGAAAAAAAGCCGCATATTTTATCCTTTTCCTTCTTGAAATTGGTTGAGGTGCTACAATGGGTTCTTTTATATGTGAAAACTTAGCAGGGCTTCCTTCCCAACACTCGTTAAGCGGTATAATGGTATTGCTTTCGATACAGGAGAGATCTTTTAATTCAGCCCCATCATTTAGTATACATCCGCCATTGATAACGCATCCTGTACCTATATATGCGTTGTTGCCAATAATTATTTTTCTTAGTTTTAATATTCCATTTTCCACATTTGCATTATGAAGAATTACATTAGCACTTATAGTTACATTTTTGCCGATGCTTATTAAATCAGGTGCTCCAAAATCTACTTTACTTAATTGTGCATCATTTGCTGTTTGCATGCCAATTCGCTTTAAGAAGGATGGATATAACAATGTATTACTAATTGTTTCCAAAGGAATAATATCTAATATTTTTTTATACAGCCACCACTTGAAATAATAGGTACCCCATAATGGATAATCTCCTTCTTTGAATTTGCCAATAATTAAATGTTTACATAAAAAAGTAAATAAAATAATTAAAGGAGTAACAGTGCAGAATAAAGTAATAGCTATTAAGATTGATAGCGCGGAATTATTAAATTCACTGGCAACAATATAATATCCTAAATAAGGAATAAATATTTGTGCTCCTACTAAACCATAGATAAAAATTAAAGCGATAGTTTGAAAAAACCAGCAAGTATAATATGACAGTAATGAAACTTTTTGAACGTCAACTTTATTTATTTTAGGATTTTTATCTATTTGTGTTTTCCAAAATTCAATGATGTTTCCAATAGTTCGTTTTTGATAAATATCAATAATGGATATATGTGAAAGTCCATTCAATTCTCTTGCTTTGGAAACAAAATTTGCTGCCAATAAGGAATGACCTCCTAAATCATTAAAAAAATCTGTGGATAATTTTATTTCTTGGTTTGGGAATAAGGCTGCAATTATTAATGCTATTTCACTTGCAAAAGAGTCGTTCTTAAATGCAGTTATTTGTTTTTTTGAATCTATTGCTAGTTGTGAACTGGGATTGAAAACTGGCAGTAATTTTTTATCTATTTTGCCACTAGGAAGATACTGAAAAGAATTTATTTGAATGAATTGATTAGGTATCATGTAAGGCGGTAAAATTTCCGCCATTTTTTTTCTGTAAACTTTTTCATCAAATTCGTCACCAAAAGGGATAACATAGGCTAATAACTGATCCATCTCATTAATCTTTCTTGAAACTACAACTGCGGATTGTACAAAAGGCAAATTATTGATACAAGCTTCTATTTCTCCTAATTCAATTCTATATCCTCTTATTTTTATTTGATCATCTTTCCTTCCTGTTACTTTAAAACTACCATCATTATTCATCATCCCCCAATCACCAGTTAAATAAATCATATTTCCAAACATATTATTTAAACTTACAGGTTTTGGCAGAAATACCTTTTCTGTTAAATCAGGTCTTTTATAATATCCTTCACTAAGTCCTATTCCAGCAATTACCAACTCTCCCTGTACTCCAATATCTACAGGATTTAATTGTTCATTTATTACTGCCATTGAGTAATTTGGTAAAGGGAATCCTATGGTTATTGCATCATTTTTATGCAATTCAATAAATGTAGCGCTGACTGTTGTTTCAGTTGGTCCGTATGAATTATAAAAATGAATGTTTGGCTGCGCCCACTTATTTAAAACATGCTGATTACAGGCTTCTCCGCCAGAATTTACAATTCTTAAACTAGGTATATTATTATTAATTAATGCTAGTAAACTGGGTACAGCATGTAATACTGTTATTTTATGCTTATTTAAGAAAAGGTCTAATTGGTCGAATGTTTTTGCAGTTAATTCATTAGCAATACAAATCGTAGCACCAACAAAAAAACTAATCCATACTTCTTCCATCCACATGTCGAATGAAACCGAAAATCCTTGGTAAACTATATCAGTATGTTGAATTTTCAAAACAGAATTTTCTGATTGTATTAAATGGGCAATTTGATAATGTTTTATTGGAATACCTTTTGGTTTTCCTGTACTACCTGATGTAAATATTATATATGCAATTGTATCAGTTAAATCTTCAGTGGCAAGAAAAGTTGCTGAAAAAAAATCAGTATTAGATGATATTGATTCTATTTTTTCATTGATGTTGATGTCGCTTATGCAATAGGCGATATTCATTTCTAACAATACACTTCTAACCCTATCAATTGGCGTATTTATATCAAAGGGAACATATCCTGCACCAGTTTTTAAAATACCTATAATTGCAATGAACAAATCAAAACTTCTATTTAAGTAAACACCAATAATTGCTCCCTTTTTAATCCCCTTTTTTTGCA
>JAYTXG010000142.1:0-5344 GCA_043743375.1 Sphingobacteriia bacterium | reverse complement strand
AAAAAAGTGTAGGGAGTTATTTTTGTATTTTTGTAAAATATTCGTTCGATGAGTACTACACTTAATGGATACAAAGCTGCAATTAAAGCACCCAATCCACTAGAAATATATTTTAAACCTGCAGTTGCAATTCCGTTTGCAGATACAAAGAGCAAAACGGCCATACCAGCCATCCATATCATTTCTTTTAATATTGGTATTTTTGCTCCTTTAATTAAAAAAAATCCAGTAAAGCATAATCCAGCTATTCCTTGCCTGATTGCTGCAACTTCTAATGCAGGTACTTTTTGAACAGCAATTCTGCTCGCAATCCAGCTGGTTCCCCAAACGGTACTGGTTATGGCAAGGGCAAAATATGCTTTCTGCTTAGTGGTCAATCTGTTTAATGTTTAAAATGTCTTGTACCTGTTATTACCATTGCAAGCTGATGATTTACACAATGCTCTATACTATCTTTATCTCTTACCGACCCGCCTGGTTGTATAAATGCTTTGATACCAGCTGTATGAGCAATTTCTACACAATCATTAAAAGGGAAAAAAGCATCAGATGCAAGTACGGCACCCGACAAATTAAATTTAAATTGGTGTGCTTTTTCAATGGCATGTCGCAATGCATCTATTCGGCTGGTTTGGCCGCATCCTTTACCTACAAGTTGAAAATTTTTAATTAATGCAATGGCATTACTCTTTAAATGTTTACATACAATATTCGCAAAAATCAAGTTGGCTTTTTCTGATTCAGTTGTAGGTCTTCCTCCAACTTCTTCCCATTTCTCATAATTACCAGCATCGCTATCTTGTTCAAGAAATCCATTAAGTATTGACTTACTTACAGTAGTTGTTTTAAAATTAATATCAGTCAACTTCAGTAGAATTCTGTTTTTCTTTGTTTTTAATATTACCAATGCATCTTCATCAAAATTTGGTGCAACTAATACTTCAAAAAATAATTCGGTAATTGCTTCAGCAGTTATTTTGTTGATTGCCTTATTACATACTAGTACTCCGCCAAAGGCACTTTCAGGGTCTCCTGCTAATGCAGCATCCCAACTTTCTTTTACTGAAGTTCTTGCAGCAATTCCGCAAACATTGGTATGTTTAATAATACCGAACACAGCTTCTTTAGTTGTATTAAAATCGCCAATTAATTGAATGGCTGCATCAACATCTACTAAATTATTATACGATAATTCTTTTCCATTTAGTTGTGTAAATATCTCCTGAAGATTACCCTTAAAAATTGCTTTCTGATGTGGGTTTTCGCCATACCTTAATGCTTGTTCTTGCCGGGGATTAAAATAATTACTGATGGCAATATCGTAATGCATAACAACTTCAAATGCTTTAGCAGCAAAATATTTACGTTGTTCTAGGCTTATTTCGCCTTTTTGAGCAACGAGTAATTGTTCTAAATCGCTATAAGAATCTTTGGCTGCAATAACCGTTACATCTCTAAAATTTTTAGCTGCAGCTCTTATCATAGATGGGCCACCAATATCAATTTTCTCAATAATTAATTTTTCTTCGCTGGTGTTTTTTAATGTTTCTTCAAACGGATAGAGGTCAACAATTACTAAATCTATTTCAGGAATATTGTATTGCTTCATTTCAATAAGATCCTGAGGTTCATATCTTCTTCCTAAGATACCACCAAATACTGAGGGATGCAATGTTTTTACCCTGCCACCTAAAATAGAGGGGTAGGTAGTTAAACTTTCAACTGCAATGCAAGGGATGCCTAAATCTTCTAGAAATTGCTGGGTACCTCCAGTTGAATATATAGTAATTCCTAGTAGTTGTAATTGTTGGGCAATTGGAGCAAGACCATCTTTGTAAAAAACGGAGATTAAGGCTGATTGTATTTTCTTTTGCATGTTTAAATAAGGGGTAAAAGTCTAAAGATTAAATTCAAAAGCACCTTTTTCGGGTACTGAATGAATGCGCAAATGTAAGTTCTCTGCTTCTTTTTTCCATCTTTCTATTTTCCACATTGGGTTACTACAGTCGAATACATATTGATCACAGTGAATAAGCTGGTTGATTTGACCAATGCTGATATTTACGTTTCCGGTGAGAATAATTAGATCGATCTTGGGTTGATTGGGAATTTTTAGTAAATCAAAATTTTCATCAATAATCAATAATTTTTTGGTTGAGCCAAAGGTATACGATAGGAGATTTCTATTTTTAAAAAATAACTTTGGTTGCGATGCTCGGTAAAGCGTTCTTGTAGGAGACAAGTATTTTCTTACTAAGAATGGATCATTATAAATTAATAGATTACCAATATATTGATGGTTGGTTCCATTAATAATATCAATGGCTGAAAGTTTTGGAACAGCATAAACGATGATTTTTTGTTGCTGCATTGCTTTTAACAAACTAAAACTTTGAATGCCAAAAAATACAGCTACACTGCATAGTGCCATCAAAAATGCAGGCGATTTTTTCTTCATCAACCAATAAACCGTACAAATAATAAATAGGTATAAGAATAATGTTTGCCAAAAATTAATTTGAATATTTTCAGTTACTGCGAAGGGAATTCTTGCGGTATTTTCTATTAATTCATTCATTTTTTTTATTAAGAAAGTCGTACATTTTCCTATTACTGTTGCAAGTGGGGTGAGAGGGGCTACTACCAGTAATAATATTTCTGCATACAAAATTAATCCAGATAAAGGGATGGCGATAAAGTTGGTAAAAATAAAAAGATTGGGAAACTGGTGAAAATAATAAAGTAAAAGTGGGAGTGTGCAAAGCTGAGCTGAAAGGGTTATGGAAGTTAGCTCCCAAGCACTTTTCAGTATTTTATTTTCGTAATAAAACAAGTTCATGATTGGTTTTGAAAATGCCACAATGCTAATTACTGCAGCATAGGAGAGTTGAAATCCAACATCCCATAAAAACAATGGGTTGTATAATAAAATACAAAATGCAGAAGCAGCTAGGCTATTATAAATTGGTGATGAGCGGCCTTGTTGCTTTGCTAATACAATAAAACTAAACATAATTGCCGAGCGTAAAATTGAAGGTGCTGCACCTGTAACTAAAGTAAATATCCATATAATTACAAGAATGATGAATGATTGTAACCACCTACTGTATTTTATTTTTTTTAATGGTTTTAAAATAAATAAAAGCAATCCATAGATCATCCCTAAATGCAATCCGCTTATTGCAATTATATGCACCACACCTGTATTGCTATAAGCTTGTAATAATTCTTTATCTAAATTTTTTTTGTATCCAATTAGTAAAGCTTCTGCAACACTTGCTTCTTTTTCTCCTGAAATAAATTGATTGAGTGTTTTCAACACCCAAATAGATAATTGATTCAATATTTTTTTTGGGAAAGATATTTGCTGATTATCGGTAATTTGATACTCCCCTTTTTTTAAATAAATTTGATAATATATTTTTTGTGATGCGGCATATAATTTAAAATTAAACCCTCCAGGGTTACTAGCATCAATCAATGTATCTGGATATTTGTGCAGTAGTAGTTGATTACCTATTGTAAGTTCATTAACTTTCCCCTCTCTTTGAAAATACATTATTATTTTCTGATCACCAATACTACCAATGGTTTTTACGGATTTAGCTGTATTGGATAATGGCTCTTGGATAGTTACGAGTAATGGCAAATGATTGGGCAGTGTAGGTTTTTGTTGATGTATATTTATTAATAACCATCCGAATGCAATTAATCCGACATGTATAAAAAAACCAGCAATCCATGTGAAACGAAATTTTATTTGTGGAAGCAGAAAATTAAACCCAATTAAAAATATAAAAGCTACTATAATAATCCATTTAATAAATGCAATTGGAAGCTGATAATATTTTCCAATAATTATGCCTATAATAAATGCGATGGTAATTCTAATAAATGGTTCTTGGTACCATAATCGCTCTTTAAATATGCTGCTCATCCTTAAACCTAAATAAAAAAGCTGCAAAATAAGTTGCAGCTTTCAAAAACAGGTATAAATACGTTACCTACTCAGATTCATACTGCGCTCTTTGTAGAGTGTTCTAAAATAGGGATCTCTTAAGTCTTTTATAAAACGAATGGCTTCACCAGTACTCTTCATTTCTGGACCAAGTTCTTTGTTAACGCCAGGAAATTTATCGAAACTAAAAACAGGTTCTTTAATAGCATACCCTTCTAGTTTTTTTTCAATTATAAAGTCGGTAATTTTTGCTTCACCTAACATTACTTTTGTAGCAATATTGAGGTAAGGAATTTTGTAAGCTTTTGCAATAAAAGGAGTTGTTCGTGAAGCGCGCGGGTTAGCTTCAATTACATATACTTTATCATTTTTAATAGCAAATTGAATATTAATTAAACCCTTTATACTCAATGCTCTTGCAATTTTTTCTGAATAAAACTCCATTGTTTCAACTACCAATGGAGTAAGATTAAAGGCGGGCAATACGGCGTTGCTATCACCACTATGAATACCGGCAGGTTCAATATGTTCCATCACGCCCATTATATGGAAAGTTTCTCCATCAAAAATGGCATCCACTTCTGCTTCTTGGCACCTGTCTAAAAAATGATCAATTAATATTTTATTACCAGGAAGGTGTTTTAATAAACTAATCACTGCTTTTTCTACCTCATCGTCGTTAATAACAATTTTCATTCCTTGTCCGCCTATTACATAACTCGGTCTAACCAAAACAGGATAACCCACTCTGTTGGCAACTTCAATAGCTTCTTCTGCATTAAATGCAGTACCATATTCTGGATAAGGGATGCTTAGTTCTTTTAATAAATCGCTAAATCTTCCACGATCTTCGGCAATATCCATATCATCAAAAGAGGTACCTATAATTCTTACTCCTTTTTCGTGTAAACGTTTTGCCAGTTTTAAAGCTGTTTGTCCGCCTAACTGCACAATAATTCCATAAGGCTTTTCTAATTCAATGATCTCCCAAATATGTTCCCAAAATACAGGCTCGAAGTATAATTTATCGGCCATATCAAAATCGGTAGAAACAGTTTCTGGGTTACAGTTTATCATGATCGATTCGAAACCACATTCTTTAATTGCCAATAAACCATGCACACAGCAATAGTCGAATTCAATACCCTGACCAATTCTGTTGGGGCCACTACCTAAAACAATAATTTTTTTCTTTTGAGAAGGGATTGATTCGTTGGAGTTTAGCGTTGGAGTCATTTTCAAGTAGAATTGCGCAAAATTAGGGTTAAGGAGCAATTTTTACATTATTTTTTCAAAAAAAGCGCAACAAGCCTTAAAAGGGCTTCTTATTTATAAACAACTCCATTTTTCATTACCCATTTTACCTCTCCTAAAACCTTAATGTCA
>JAYTXG010000141.1:0-2936 GCA_043743375.1 Sphingobacteriia bacterium | reverse complement strand
CATGATATTTAATTTTATAATTTACTGATTAGCTAATTTGCTAATTCTTTAACATTGTTCTTGTATTCTGATATTTAATATAAGTTTCGAATTTGAATGTTTTAAATTAGCAAGTAATAACATTAGCTAATTAGATAATTTATCTTAATGTGCTGCCCATTCAATAGAATCCAAATCAATCCCTTCTTTATACATTTCCCACAGCGGGCTCATATCCCTTAACTTTAAAACTGTTTCGCTTATTGCTTTTACTGTGTAATCAATTTGTTCTTCATTCGTAAAGCGTCCTAATCCGAAGCGGAGTGAACTATGTGCCAAATCATCCCCCAGACCCAATGCTTTTAAAACGTATGATGGTTCCAGAGATGCTGAAGTGCAGGCTGAACCTGAGCTAAGTGCAATATTTTTATTAAAGCCCATCAGCAAACCTTCACCTTCAACATGTTTAAAAGATATATTGGTTACATGTGGCAACCTATGCTCAGTACTGCCATTGATATAAGCTTCTTCAAGTTTCATCAATTGTGTTTCCAGTTTATCTCTCAAAATACTTATTCTTTTTGTATCTGCTTCCATTTCCAAAAAGCATAATTCACACGCTTTGCCAAAACCTACTATACCGGGTACATTTAAAGTACCACTACGCATACCTCGTTCATGACCGCCGCCGTCCATTTGCGCAGTTACTTTAACCCTTGGGTTTTTTCGGCGTACATACAATGCACCTATACCTTTGGGGCCATACATTTTATGAGCTGTAAATGCCATCAGGTCAATACCATCTTTAATTACATCCACCGGTATTTTGCCAACAGCCTGTACTGCATCAGTAAAAAATAATACTCCGTGTTTTTTAGCAATCATACTAATTTCCCTTATTGGCTGAACAGTTCCTATTTCGTTATTGGCATACATGATGGCAATAAGTATAGTGGTTGGCTTTATTGCCGCTTCCAGTTCTTTCAGGTCTATTAAACCATCTCTTTTAACCTGTAGATAAGTTACTTCGCCACCTGTTTTTTCAATATGCTTACAAGTATCTAAAACAGCCTTATGTTCAGTTGTTGCTGTAATAATATGATTGCCTTTACTGGCGTACATTTCGTATACTCCTTTAATGGCAAGGTTATCACCTTCTGTTGCACCACTTGTAAAAATGATTTCTTTAGGATCTGATCCAATAAGTTTTGCTACCTGCTCACGTGCATAATCAACAGCTTCTTCCGCCTCCCATCCAAAGGGATGGTTACGACTGGCTGCATTGCCATAATGCTGTAAGAAGTAGGGTGTCATCGCTTCCAACACCCTGGGATCCATTGGCGTTGTAGAATTATTATCTAAATAAATAGGCAGTTTTAACATAAATTTTTATTTACAATTATAACATGAAATTACTACAAAAGGTTCTATTTTAGCTTAGTTATTGATTGATCTGTTATCAAATTCCTTATTTCATAAATAGCAGATAAATAAAGACGAATTTTATGCTACAAATAGACCATATTGGTATTGCTGTAAAAGAATTGGCAAGTTCTGTTCCGTTGTTTGAAAAACTGCTAAATAGTCAGTGTTACAAAACAGAAAAGGTGGAAAGCGAAAAGGTGACCACCGCATTTTTTAAAACAGGTGAAGCCAAAATAGAATTACTGGAAAGTAATACCGCAGATGGAATAATTGCCCGGTATATTGCTAAAAAAGGAGAAGGCATTCATCATATTGCTTTTGAAGTAGCCGATATTTATGCTGAGATGAAACGGTTGAAAACGGAGGGCTTTACTTTGCTGAATGATGCTCCAAAACAAGGCGCTGATAATAAATTGGTTTGCTTTTTACATCCAAAAGACAGCAATGGTGTTTTGATAGAAATTACTATGGAAATTAAAGAAAACCCTGACAAGTTATTTTAATGTTTTATTTTGAAAATTCACTTTGAAAATAGCTGTTTTCGATTGATTTTTTTAAAAAAAATTGAATAAAGGAAGTTACATCTTTATAAATTTTGTAGATAATTTGCTTAACACCTGCAAGTATTTCATGTACAAAATCCGTTTACAAATGCGATTTTTTTCTTCCCGATTTTATTGAGTTGACATTAATAAATCAGCAAGGGCAAAATTTGCTATTTGGTTCATCGGCTTTATACCTCAACTATAGTGTACAAATTTAAACTAGAAAAATATTATTTACATAAATAACGCATTAGTTCGTAAAGGACTAACAGATTCTACAGCAACACAGCTAAATTTTTATTTGCCCGAAGCAAAGAGATATATCTATAACAATTTCCATAAGCCACTCGACAGCATAGAAATTAAGTAGGGTCTGCTCAACAACTCAGCCTCCAAAAATTTCTGCCAAAACGGCTGTACCCCAGCGTGATAAAGCATTGACATAGGTCTAACAAGTTAAGCCTCGTTAATCTAACGAGGTTTAACACCAGTACAATGGCTGCAATCCAAGATTGGCTGGTCGTTTTTAATTTAGCACCGATGTTGGCTAAACCATATCCTACCTTAGCCTGGCCAAATTTGCCTTCTATCGGATTGCGTTCCCCAGGACTTACAGGATTTGACAATGCCTCTTTACTGGGCCGCCCGAGGGGTTTAGCCATCAGCTTGATGTCTTTTTCTTTTAACCACTTTCTGTTTTCCCGTGTGCAGTAGATTTGATCGGCTAATACCTCGGCAGGATAATAGCCGTACTTGCTTTTATGTAATTCTACCGAGGCCTGTAGGGTAGTACTTTCGTTAAAATTGTCCCACGCTAGTTTGTCAAGATGAACAAAACCGTTTACCAGCGATACTTGCAGTTTGCTGCCAAACTCTACCTTTTTGCCCTCTTTGCCCCGCTTTATAGGGCGTACATGTGGCTGGTGTATGTTTACTATACGGTTATCTATTTGGTGGGTATTGGTTGAGTGCATGGCATGTTGCTGG
>JAYTXG010000140.1:0-4835 GCA_043743375.1 Sphingobacteriia bacterium | reverse complement strand
AACCAGTCGGCCTCGCTGCTATTGAGCATATTACATTCTTGCTGTAGATTCAAGAAATCGGCACTTAATAATGAAGGAGCTATAATTGCCATATAATTAATTTTGTTGAAGCCTTTTTAATGCTTCTGTTGCTGCTGTTAATTCAGGATCTATTTTCACCGCTTTTTCAAAGTTTAATTTAGCAGCATCATAGTTTCCTGTTTTTTCAAAACATTTTGCCGACCAATAATATGCATCGGCATAAAAAGGGTCTAGCTTTATTATTGTTTCAAAGATAGCCAAAGCATCTTTATATTTTAAATTGTCGAATAAAATGAATCCTTTTTCCATAAATGCCTCAAAGTACTTGTAATTGGCTGCTAAGCAGGAGTTGAAGTATTGATTGGCCTTAACTGCATTTCCTTTTCTTGCATAATATACCCCTTTAATAAAATAAATAGCTGCATTATTTTCTTTTGCCGGAAATAGGATCTTTATATTGGCGCAAATAATTAATGCAGTTGAATCTTTTTGTTCTGCTAATAAATTCGCTAATCCCAACATTGCAGCTGTGGTTGGATAAATTTTAATTGAATATTCATAATATTTTTTCGCTACGACGCTATCATTTAATTTTTCATACAACTGAGCTTTTTTAATCCAGAGTATATGATTGAGACTATCATTTTTAATTAATTGATCGAGTGGTTCAATTGCGTATTTGTATAATTTGGCAGAATCTAAACTATTAATAAAAGATTGTTTTAATTCAATGCTATCTGGATATTTTAAAATTGCTGTATAAATTAATTGCAGTTCGGCTGGAAGTTTCAATTGCGAATCTTCCTTTTCATTAGTTTTATCAGGAACATTTCTACACCCAAATAGGAATAGTATTGTTACGCAAATTATTCCCGTTTTCATACTGCTAAAATATGCAGGATTAATTGCTATCTTACAATAATCTGACAAACCAATAAAATTAAGGCAGTACTTTTGCTGAAATTTTAACTAGCTATATGAAAAAAATAGTTGCTTTCTTTATTCCCGTTTCTTTTGTAATTGTTAGTATTGCTCAAGATAAAGTTCCCAATGATACCTTGCGTTTTGTAGGAGAGAAGCATTTTAAAAATATTCAACAACTTACATTTGGTGGCGATAATGCAGAGGCATATTGGAGTTTTGATAGCAAACATATTGTGTTCCAAAGAACCAATCCAAAAGAAGGACTGAATTGTGATCAAATTTTTATTGGAAAAATTCCTGAAAAATTGGGAGATCCATTTAGTTATAAAATGGTAAGTTCTGGAAAGGGAAGAACCACTTGTCCTTATTTTTTGCCCGATGGGAAGCACATTATTTATGCCTCTACACACGAAGGTGGGGTTGATTGTCCGCCTGTTCCTGACCGTGCTAATTACGGCAATAAATACATTTGGCCTCTATACGATACCTATGATATTTACATGAGTGATTTGAATGGTAAAATCGTAAAAAAATTAACAACTGCAAAGGGTTATGATGCAGAAGGAACACTGTCTTATGATGGTAAAAAAATGATTTATTGTAGTGATAAGGATGGGGATCTCGATCTGTATATTATGGATTTAGTATCTGGGAAAGAGAAAAAAATTACCCACGATTTAGGCTATGATGGTGGTGCATGGTTTAGCCCAGATGGCAAAAAAATTGTTTGGAGAGCAAGCAGGCCAAAAACTGCGGAAGATGTTAAGGAATACAAAGAACTATTGGCAAAAGGGATGGTTGCTCCAACAAGTATGGAAGTTTGGGTTGCAAATGCGGATGGATCTGATGCAAAACAAATTACAGCATGGGGTCAAGCCAATTGGGCACCCAATTTTACACATGATAGCAAAAAGATTATTATTTGTAGCAATCATGAATACAAAAGGGGTTTCCCTTTTAATATGTATTTGGTTGATTTAGATGGAAAGAATATGGAAAAAATTAGTAGAGACAAGGGTTTTGATGCATTTCCAATGATTAGTCCGGATGGCAAAAAAATCATGTTTTCCTCAAACAGAAACAATGGAGGCACACGAGACACCAATTTATTTGTGGCAGATTGGGTGAATTAGTAATTAGTTATTAGGCATTGGGCATTAGTGAAACTTTGTTAACTTACCAACTCAAAATATAGATATGCAAACAGGATTACTACATTTACATAATTTACTTCGTTGGATAATTCTAGTGTTATTATTTCTATCTATTATGCAAGCTTTTGCTGGTTTTATTGGCAAGAAAGTATTTAAAGCAAGTGATAAAAAAACATGGTTATTTACCATGATAGCGGCACATATAACTTTGTTGCTTGGCTTATACCAAGTTGCATTTGGCAGATATGGATTTATTTCTACCTCTTTACCTGAAGGCGTTTCGGTAATGAAAGATAAATTCTATCGATTTTATTTAATTGAACACCCTGTAACGATGATCTTGGCAATTGTATTTATTACGTTAGGTTATGGGATGTCTAAAAAGGCAGTTCCTGATCAAGTAAAATACAAAAAAGCTTTCATCTTTTTTATGATAGCATTATTATTACTATTTGTAGGTATTCCTTGGCAGTTTAGAGAAATAATTGGCAGGCCTTATTTTCCGGGGTTATGATTTCCAGTCTTGTTGCATTACTTTAATAAACTGTTTCATTTCATCCATAGTACCAACACTTGCTCTGGCCCATTTTTCGCCATAATATGAATCAGATCTAAGATAAATATTTTGTTTAAGCATATCTGCAGCAAAATCACCAGCATAGTTACCTAGAGGGAAGAATAAAAAGTTAGTGTAAGAGGGAGTACAATTAATGTTTAATTTTTTTAACTCATTGTATCCATATGTTCTGGCAGCAGCATTTTTTATTTTGCTTTGTTGATGGTGGTTTGCATCATTTAAACTTGCTTGTGCCGCAGTCATCGACAACACACTCATAGCAAATTGTGTTCTTGCAAAATAGGTTTCTTCTAATGGTTTTATTAAAGTTGAATGGCCAATAATATATCCTATTCTCAATCCTGCCATTGCATGAATTTTTGAGAACGTACCCACTACAATAATGTTTGGATTTTTTTCAATCAATCCAATCATGGATTCATTATCTGGAGCATCTAAAAAATCGATATACGCTTCATCTACAACTACCACTGCTTTTTTTGCGGCTTCTATACAAAAACCTTTTAGCGCTGCTGGTGAAACAATTGTACTAGAAGGGTTTCCAGGATTGCAGATATATACCAATGCGGTATCATTATTAACTGCTTGAAGCATGGCAGATAAATCGTGTACTTTTTCTGGGGTGAGAGGTACTTCAATTACTTTGGTACCAATTTTTTTAGCTGAAGATGGTAAAATTCCGAATGTAGGAAAAGCAGTAACCAAATTGCCTTTATTAAAATGCCTTGGTAATAATCCCAATGCTTCTCCTGAGCCAGGTGAAAGCGTTACTTGGTTTTCATTAACACCATATTTTGTAGCCAACTCTTTTTTAAAACTTTTTAAAGAAGCAATATTGTATTGATATCTATGCGACTCTCCAACTAATTGTAATATGGCTTCTTTTGCTTTTGGTGATATGCCATAAGGGTTTTCGTTTGAGCTGAGGTTTACAAGGCCAGTATCGGCGCCATAACTTTTTAAAATGCCTTCTTCATTTCCTAAACTGGGAACTGTAAAACCTAACCCCAATGTTGCAAGGGAACTAAATTTTAACCAATCTCTTCTATTAATAGGTGCTGACATAATTATTATTTAAAGGCATAAGTTAACAATTCTAAAGAATATATCCAAGTTGATTATCTTTAATAAATAACAATCAACCTATAACTCTTAATTTCTAATTCATAACTAATAATTCAAAAAATGCCCCATTATCAAACACTAGGTTCTATTCCTCATAAAAGGCACACCCAGTTTAGAAAGCCCGATGGCAGCTTATATTCGGAGCAATTGTTTTCAACAGAGGGATTTAGTAATGATTCATCTTTGTTGTACCACACTTATCCTCCAACACAAATAATAGCTAACGATGAACCAGTGAATGTAATGCCCAAAGTGGCAGAAGAGAAAATGTTGAAACATAGAAGCTTCGAGGGATTTAATATTACTCCAGAAGAAGACTATCTTAAAAGTAGAAAAGCAGTTTTAGTTAATAATGATTGTCATATTGTTTTAGCTGCTCCACAACAAAGCACTACTTCTTACTTTTATAAAAATGCTGATGCCGATGAAATGTTATTCATCCATGAAGGCTCTGGAAAAGTTCTGACTCAATACGGCGAACTTGTTTTTGGGTATGGCGATTACATAATCATACCTCGAGGCACCATCTATCAAATTCATTTTGATACATTGGAAAATAGATTATTTATTGTTGAAAGCTTTAGTCCTATCAGGTACCCTAAAAGGTACACTAGTAGCAATGGACAGCTTTTAGAGAATGCTCCATTTTGTGAAAGGGATATTAGAACACCTAAAAATTTACAAACAACAGATGAGAAGGGAGATTTTTTAATTAAAACAAAAAAGAAAGGGATATTATATGGCTTGCATTATGCATCGCATCCTTTTGATGTAGTTGGTTGGGATGGATATTGTTATCCTTTTATTTTTAGTATTCACGATTTTGAACCAATTACAGGAAGGGTACATCAACCACCGCCGGTACATCAAACATTTGATGCGCACAATTTTGTAGTTTGTAGTTTTTGTCCTCGTTTGTACGATTATCATCCTAATGCAATACCAGCTCCTTACAATCATAGTAATATAGATAGTGATGAATTGCTTTATTACGTTGCAGGAGATTTTATGAGCAGGAAGAATGTTACAAGAGG
>JAYTXG010000139.1:0-9917 GCA_043743375.1 Sphingobacteriia bacterium | reverse complement strand
CTTGGATGGGCCAGCAAGTAGTGAAGGATTTGCGCGTTGCAGTTTATAAAAAAATATTGGGCTTAAATCTTCGTCAATTCGATCAAACACCAATTGGTACGCTTACTACTAGAACTGTTAATGATATCGAAAGCATTAATGATATTTTTTCTGATGGCTTAATTCCAATTATTGCCGATTTACTTACCATTATAATTACACTTGGAACCATGGTTGCAATGGATTGGAAATTAACACTGATCAGCTTAATTCCTTTTCCGATAATGTTAGTAGCTACTTATTATTTTAAGGAAAGCGTAAATAAAAGTTTTATTCAAGTAAGGAACGCAGTTGCCTCATTAAATGCATTTGTTCAAGAACATATCACAGGCATGCAAGTAGTGCAAGCTTTTGCAGCCGAAGAAAAAGAGTACAGTGCTTTTAAAAAAATAAATGAAAAACACAGAGATGCCAATATTAAAGCAATTTTTGCATATTCTGTTTTTTTTCCCATTGTAGAAGTTGTGCTTGCTGTAAGTACTGGTTTGTTGGTGTGGTGGATCGCCGACAGGTCTTTAAATGCTGGTTTATTGGTTGCTTTTATTTTATTCTTGAATCAAATATTTAGACCATTGCGTGTAATTGCCGATAAGTTTAATGTTCTGCAAATGGGCATGATTGCAGCCGAGCGTGTTTTTAAAGTGATGGACAATACCGATGAATTGCCATCAACCCCTAAAGATGCTTATTGCCCTGTTGTAATAAAAGGAGACATACAATTTAAGAATGTATCATTTGCTTATACAAGAGATAATTATGTGTTGAAGCAGATTAATTTTCATGTAAAGCCAGGAGAAACTATTGCTTTAGTAGGACAAACAGGAAGCGGTAAAACATCAATCATCAGTCTATTAAATAGAATGTATCAAATACAAGAAGGTGCTATTGAAATAGATGGCGTTTCAATTGATTTGTATGATATTGATCGATTGCGAAAAGGGATAGGAGTTGTTTTGCAAGACGTATTTTTATTTTCAGGATCAATAATGGAAAATATAACATTGCATAATTCATTAATTAGTAGAAATCAGGTAATTGAAGCTGCAAAAATGATTGGTGTTCACGAATTTATTGAGCAATTACCAGGCGGATACGATTATAATGTGATGGAGAGGGGAAGTACGCTGAGTTTGGGTCAAAGGCAAATATTATCATTCATAAGAGCACTATTGTACAATCCATCTATTTTAATATTAGACGAAGCCACTTCATCTATAGATACAGGAAGTGAAATTTTAATTGAAAATGCCATTGATGCATTAATTACCGGCCGAACTTCTATTATCATTGCACACCGACTTTCTACAATACGTAAAGCCGATAAAATCATTGTATTAGATAAGGGTGAAATTAAAGAAATGGGCAACCACGAACAGTTATTGCAATTGGGTGGTTTTTATGCTAAATTGCATGAAATGCAGTTCAGTAATAAAAAGGCAGGCATAGCGTAAAATTTAATCGATGTTAATAAAACCAGCATTAAATACAAATCAAAATAATAAGGTTGAAGAAAAGCCACCTTTTTATGGCTTTGTTTTTAGATCACCCGAAGAAAAATTACTGGAAGATATTAATAGATCTGGATTAGAAAAACTGCAACTCTTTACCAGAATGCTTAGAAGAAGCGCTACTCTCAAAAGAGGGAAAGTTTCTAGATCTGATGATAAACTTTAATTTTAAAGTGATATATGGACATACTTGATAAAGAATTTATTGCCTTCTGGCGTTCATTAAATGACCATAATGTTAGATATATAATGGTTGGAGGACTTGCTACTTTTTTCCATGGATACGAAAGGGTTACTAAAGACCTAGACATTTGGATAGATGATACTTTAGATAATAGAAAGAGACTAAGATCGAGTTTTAAAGATATTGGTTACGGTGATATAGAATCATTAGAAACTATGCAATTTGTGCCAGGCTGGACTACTTTTTATGCTGCTAGTGTGGAATTAGATATTATGACTTCAATGAAAGGATTGGAAGATGAAACCTTTTCAACATGTTATGATAAGGCTGATTTAGTTGATTTAGATGGAAATAAGGTCCCTTTTTTACACATCAATCACCTAATTGCTAATAAAAAAGCTGTAAACAGACCAAAAGATCAGATTGATGTTTTATACCTAGAGGAGATTAAAAGAATTTTGGAGAAACGTTAAAAGTGAGCAGATAAGTTTTTCCAATTTTCCCTTCATTTGACCCCATTTTTTACCCCTGTACCCTTATCTTTGCGGCAAATTTGGAGTCGGGTATGGCCATTAGAAGCATAAAATCGTTACTGGTAATCGTTTTCAGCATATTTATATTGCTCTATTCTACAGGCATTTATGCCAATGAAACACCTCAAAAAGAAGGAACTGAAGCTGCAGATCACAAAGAAGTTGCTTTTGACCCTACAAAATTAATTATGGAGCATATTATGGATTCTCATGAATTCCATTTTTTTACAATTGGCGAAACTCATATCAATATTCCTTTACCCGTTATTTTATATTCACCTCAAAAAGGGCTGTCCTTTTTTTCTTTTAGCAAATTTAACCATGGTCACGAAATTTATAATGGCTATAAGTCTGAAGAAAATAAAATAGTTGCTGTAAATGAAGCAGGTGAAGTAGATGAATCGGTAAAAGTGTACGATTTTAGTTTAACCAGAAATGTGGTTCAAATGTTTTTGGCATTGGCATTATTGATTTGGTTAATGATTGGTGTTGCTAATAAATACAAGAAGAACGGTGCTAAAATTGCTCCATCAGGTTTTCAAAATGCGGTAGAACCTGTTATTACTTTTGTGAGAGATGAAGTAGCTAAACCTAATTTAGGCCATGCTTACGAAAAATACATGCCTTATTTGTTAACTATTTTCTTTTTTATACTAATTAATAATTTAGTAGGGCTGATTCCAGGAACTGCTAATGTAACTGGTAATATTTCTTTCACCATTGTATTAGGGGTGATTAGCTTTTTTGTAATTGTATTAAGCACCAATAAGCATTTTTGGGGACATATTTTTAACCCTCCAGTGCCAATGTTTGTGAAAGTTATTTTAATTCCTGTTGAGTTCATCGGAATTTTTACTAAGCCTTTTGCATTAATTATTCGTTTGTTTGCAAATATGGTTGCTGGTCATATTATTATTACCTGTTTCATAATGTTGATTTTTATTTTTGGTGCAATGAGCAAAGCCGCCGGGATAGGTTTTACTCCATTGTCGGTAGCATTTACAGTTTTCATTTATTTCATAGAGATATTAGTAGCTTTTATTCAGGCGTTCATCTTTACCAATTTAACTGCTGTGTTTATCAGTCAGTCGATGGAAGGTGCCCATCATGAAGAAGCAAATCATTGATTTTTTTATTCATTAAAACAAATAGTATGTCAGTAATTAACACTTTGTTGGATGTTAGCTTTAGCCATTTAGGCGGAGCTATTGGTGCAGGTTTAGCTGCAATTGGTGCTGGAATTGGTATCGGTCAAATTGGTAAAGGTGCTGTAGAAAGCATTGCTCGCCAACCGGAAGCTGCTAACGACATCCGTGCAGCCATGATTCTTACTGCGGCATTCGTAGAGGGCGTTGCCCTTTTTGCCGTTATCGTAGGTATCTTAGCTGTAGTAAAGTAAAAGTCTGGTTGCACAAAATTATTACTGCACTGAAAGCACAGGGCAATTGGTGCAGTAATTTGTAAAACATTATTTCGATTAAAATATATTTTATGGAACTTTTATTACCCGGTTTAGGATTGTTGTTTTGGACGTTGATTGCTTTCGGAATTGTGTTTTTTATTCTAAAAGCAAAAGCTTGGGAGCCAATTTTAACTTCTTTAAAAGAAAGAGAAAATGGTATTGCTGATGCAATAGCTTCAGCTGATAAAGTAAAAGCTGAAATGGCTTTATTGAAAAACGAAAACGAAGCAATGATGGTTAAAGCTCGTGAAGAAAGAGCTGTGATGATTAAAGAAGCAAAAGAAACTTCAAATAAAATGATTGCAGATTCAAAAGAAAAAGCAAAAGCCGAATTTGATCGAATAGTTGCAGATGCTCAGGTGGCAATTACGCAACAAAAAAATGCTGCTTTAACTGAGGTTAAAAACCAAGTAGGCACATTAGTTATTGAAGTTGCAGAAAAAGTGTTGAGTAGAGAACTAGCTAATAAAGTAGATCAAGAAAAATTCATTTTACAATTAACTGAAGTTGCCAAACTAAATTAATACATGCCGAATAATAGATTAGCAGATAGATACGCGAAAAGTTTAATTGACCTTGCCATAGAAAGAAGTCAATTAGATATTGTTCGTACCGATATGCAATACTTTATTGCTTTGTGTAAGGCAAGTAATGAGTTTGTAAATATGTTGCGCAGTCCGATTATTAAATCTGATCAAAAAGAAAAAATAGTTTTAGCTATCACAACGGGTAACATAAATGAACTTACCGCCTCATTTATTGTTTTATTGCTAAAGAAAGGACGAGAAAGGGACTTGCAAGAAATTGCTACTTCATTTGTTCAACAATACAATACAATTAAAGATATACATATTGTTAAGTTAACTACTGCAGTTGATATTTCAGAAGACATGAAACAATTAATTGTATCAAAAGTGAAATTGGCCAACAACTTTCAAACTGTAGATTTAGTAACTGAAACTAATGCCAAATTAATTGGGGGTTTTGTTTTAGAGTTTGATAACAAATTGGTAGATGCAAGCATAGCAAATGATCTAAGAGAAATTCAAAAGCAGTTTAAAGACAATAGTTACGTTCATAATTTACGATAACCTTTATAAAATTTTAATAAATAATACAAGATGGTCAACATTAAACCAGATGAAATTTCAGCGATACTAAGACAGCAGCTCAGTAATTTTAACGCTTCAGCAGATTTAGAAGAAGTAGGTACTGTATTGCAAGTAGGCGATGGTATTGCCCGTGTATATGGTTTGAACGGAGTAAGAAGCGGAGAGTTGGTAATTTTTGAAAATGGAGTAAAAGCTATTGCCCTTAACTTAGAAGAAGACAATGTTGGCGTGGTTTTGATGGGAGAAAGTGGCTCTATAAAAGAAGGTGCAAAAGTAAAAAGAACTGGGCAAATTGCTTCTATCAAAGTAGGGGAAGGCGTTGTTGGTCGAGTTATAAATACCTTGGGTGAACCAATTGATGGTAAAGGTCCAATTACTGGTGAGTTATATGAAATGCCACTGGAGCGTAAAGCACCTGGTGTTATTTATCGTGAGCCTGTTAAAGAACCATTACAAACTGGTATCAAAGCAATTGATGCAATGATTCCTGTAGGACGCGGACAACGTGAGTTGGTTATTGGAGATCGTCAGACTGGTAAAACTGCTATTTGCGTTGATACAATCATCAACCAAAAAGAATTTTATGAGGCAGGTAAGCCTGTATATTGTATATATGTTGCAATTGGTCAAAAAGCATCAACTGTTGCCGGAGTTATGAAAACTTTGGAAGACAATGGTGCAATGGTTTTTACTACTATTGTTTGTGCTTCTGCATCTGATCCTGCTCCATTGCAGTTCTACGCTCCATTTGCGGGTGCTGCAATTGGTGAATTTTTCCGCGATACAGGTAGGCCTGCATTAATTATTTATGATGATTTATCTAAGCAAGCTGTTGCTTATCGCGAAGTTTCATTGTTGTTGAGAAGGCCACCCGGACGAGAAGCGTATCCTGGCGACGTATTCTATTTGCACAGTCGTTTATTGGAAAGAGCTGCAAAAGTTATTGCCAATGATGATGTTGCAAAAAACATGAATGATTTGCCTGAGTCTATTAAGCATTTGGTTAAAGGAGGCGGATCATTAACAGCATTACCAATTATTGAAACTCAAGCTGGTGACGTATCTGCTTACATTCCTACCAACGTAATTTCAATTACCGATGGTCAGCTATTCTTAGAAGGAAACTTATTTAATGCTGGTATTCGTCCAGCTATTAACGTAGGTATTTCTGTAAGTCGTGTTGGTGGTAATGCTCAGATCAAATCAATGAAAAAAGTAGCTGGTACTTTAAAATTAGATCAGGCTTTATACCGCGAGTTAGAAGCTTTCTCAAAGTTTGGTGGAGATTTAGATGCTGCTACTAAAAATGTAATTGATAAAGGTGCAAGAAACGTAGAAATATTAAAGCAATTGCAATATTCGCCTATGTCGGTTGAAAAGCAGGTAGCTATTATATATTTAGGAACGCAAGGTTTATTGCGTGATGTTGCAGTGAAAAGAGTAAAAGAATTTGAAGCACATTTCTTGATGGAAATGGAGAACAAGTTTCCAGATATTTTAGCTGAGTTTAAAAAAGGCCAGTTGAATGAGGAGAGCATCAAAAAAATGACCGAATTAGCTGCAAGTTTGGCTCCTCAGTACAAGTAAAACGAGTTTCTAATACTTATGTAGTCCTCCCGATTAACTTCGGGGGGCTTTTTTTTGCTATAAATGGAAAGACGAAATATGTTTTATAAAATAATTTGATTTATAAAATAAACTACTCTATGTTTGTGTTGTTAATCAAAAACAATGAAACAAGCAATCATCATCACTACTTCATTTTTACTTACTTTTAGCTTAAATGCTCAAATAAGGCTAACAGGTTCAATTAAAGACAATAGAGGAAGAATTTTAGCTGGAGCTAATATTTCTATCAAAGGAAGTTATGACGGAACTACTTCTGATTCTATAGGTAAGTACTCTTTTAAAACATTCGAAAAAGGAGCAGCTATTTTAGTAGCTAATAATATTGGATACAAAATTGTAGAAATTCCATTAATGCTTGTAAAAGATACAGTGCTAGTTGATTTTTTATTAAAAGAAGAGATTAATGAGCTAACCGCTGTAGTTATTACAGCAGGCTCATTTGAAGCAAGCGATAAGAAAAAGGGAACAGTTTTAAAGCCGTTGGATATTGTTACTACAGCTGGTGCAAATGCGGATATTTCTGCAACTATACAAACTTTGCCAGGAGCTCAAAGAGTAGGAGAGCAGGAAGGTCTTTTTATTCGTGGTGGAAGTGCAGAGGAAGCAAAAATTATTATTGACGGTACAGTTGTAAATAATTTCTTTTATAGTTCAGTACCTGGCATATCTCAACGCGGCCGTTTTTCTCCTTTTTTGTTTAGTGGAACTGTATTTAGTACTGGTGGATATTCTGCAGTGTACGGTCAGGCTTTAAGCAGTGTATTAAGTTTAGAAAGCGTAGATATTCCAGAAAAAAGTGAAATACAAGTTGGCATATCTCCCATATTTTTAAGTGCAGGATTACAGCAAGTAAGTAAAAATAAAAAGTCGAGTTATGGAGTAAGTTACAACTGGGTTAACCTTTTATTGTATCAAAACTTGGTGCCTCAAGCTCCTGATTTTTTTAATGCTCCTTCTTTTCAAACGATTGACGCAAATTATCGATTCAAAACAAAAAAGAATGGCATGTTTAAAATATATGCTTATTACAATTCGGGTGATTTAGGAGTGCGTAATCCATCATTAGATAGCATTGGATTAAAAAATGCATTTAACTTAAAAAACAGAAATTTCTTTACCAATATTAGTTTTCGTCAATCACTTGGTAAAGGCTGGAAAATCAATACAGTAGCAAGTGTTAGTAATAATAAAGACAATATTAGCACTGAAGTTCAAAATCAACAAAATCAAAAAATACCTGTTATAAATATTCCTGTAATAGATTATACTTCATTTAATTTAACTGCTCGCCAATGGATGGTTCAAGCTAGAGCCGTGGTAGATAAAAGATTTGGATCCATTAATACCATTCGATTTGGAGCTGAAGTTTGGAACAACGCAGATACAAGTTTATTTAAAAATTTAGCAGGATCATTCCCTACAAAAGTCACAGATTTTTATACGGCAATTTTTGTAGAAAGCGATTATTATATTACCAATAATCTTGCTTTTCGCCCAGGTATAAGAATGGAACATAGTAGTTTATTGAACAAATGGAATATTGCTCCACGGCTGGCTTTGAGTTATAAAGTAGCAAAAAACAGTCAGGTTACTGCCGACTACGGAATTTTTTATCAAACGCCAGAAAGAAGGTATTTGGGAACAAATGCAAATGTTGATTTTTTAAGAGCGGATCATTACATTTTTACTTATCAGCAAATTTCTACTAATTATACTTTTAGAACTCAGGTGTTTTATAAAAATTACATCAGCTTGTTAAAAACGGATGCTACAAATACAAATGCTTTAAGCACCAATGGAGAAGGCTATGCACAAGGATTTGAATTATTTTGGAGAGATAAAAAAACATTTAAGAATTTTGATTATTGGATTACTTATTCATACCTCGATACGAAAAGAAACTACAATAATTATCCTACTTCTGCAATGCCTACTTTTGCAGCCAATCATAGCGGCAGTGTTGTATTAAAAAAGTTTTGGATAAAACAAATGTTTGGAGTGAATTGGAGTTGGAATTGGAGTACAGGCAGACCGTATTATAATCCTAATAATTCAAAAAATGAATTTTTAACTGATCATACAATTGCCTATAGCAGTAATAATTTTAGCTTAAATTGGTTGCCTAAAATAGGTAAAGCAAATACAGTTGTTGTTGTTGGGATTAATAATGTATTTAATGAAACACAAATATTCGGGTACAATTATAGCAATCGTTTAAAAGATACTGGTGGACAATTAATTAGGGAGGCAGTAATACCGCCAGCACCTCGAAGTTTTTTTGTAGGAATATTTTTAAGCTGGGGAGTAGATAGAACACAGCAAAATATCAATGGAAATTTATAATTTTTTTTAAATTTAAATATACATTTTATGCAAAACGAACAACAACGCGACGAAGAACTTTGGCAAACTGCTAAAGCCAGAGTAGCATTCAAGTGGGGTCTAACAAGCTACATTATTGTAAACAGTTTCTTAATCGGTATTTGGTATTTTACTGACAAAACCGATTATTTCTGGCCCATTTGGCCAATACTAGGATGGGGAATTGGCATTGCATTTCATTATGTAAGGGCTTATCAATCAAATCAACTTGGTTCTGTTGAAAACGAATACAATAAACTAAAAAACAACAAAAAAATTTAACTATTAAAAACAACAACAATGAAAAAATTAATCTTAATCGTTTTTATTTTATTTGCAGGACTTGCAAATGCACAAACAAAATTTGATGGAGCTATGGAAAAAGGATTAGCTCAGTTTAAAGATGCTAAAACTGCAGAAGATATGATTGCAACATCAGCGTTTTTTGAAAGAATAGCTGACGCAGAAAAAGATAAGTGGCTGCCTTATTATTATGCTGCATTAACCAATCATTTATCTGGTTGGATGAACCCCAAAGCTGATAAAGATGTGGTTGCAGGAAAGTCGAAAGATTTATTAACAAAGGCAGAAGTACTAGAAAAAAACAATTCAGAATTATTTTGTTTAAAACAAATGATTGCTGTTCAGCAACTTACTGTTGATCCGATGAGTAGATGGCAATCCTTTGGTGCGATTGCATCTGAAGCAATTAACAATTCCAAAAAAGCAGATCCGAATAATCCTCGCTCATATTCATTAGAGGGTCAATATTTAGTGAATGTACCAGAAGCATTTGGTGGTGGCAAGGCTGTAGCAAAAAAATTATTGGAAAAATCAGTTGCGTTATTTGAAACATTTAAGCCAGCAGCACCTTTTTATCCAAATTGGGGAAAAGAAGACGCAGTAAAAGCATTGGCTGCTTGTCAGTAAATTGTGTATCTACAATAGCCTCACTTTAACAAGTGGGGCTACCTTTATCTTTTAAAATTGTTATATGGAAAACAATGATGAACTATCTGCCAAAGAAAGTCTGAAGTTGATAGAAAGTATGATTTATAAAGCACAAAATAGATTTACCGAAAATGGCAC
>JAYTXG010000138.1:0-3959 GCA_043743375.1 Sphingobacteriia bacterium | reverse complement strand
CCCTCTTTTTTTAAAGAATCGAGCTCTTTATTGTGAGATAACATGAATTTGGCTTCTTTTGTTTTAAAACTACTATCCACAAACCCCGAATAGAAGTTTAGGTGAATTACTCCTCCATTTTTCCCGACTGCTATTATTTGATCGTCTTTTAGGTTTCTAAAAACCGGACAAAGAGAATAGGCATTGCTATGGGAAACCAAAACCGGTTTAGTGGTTACTTTTATTGCGTCCCAAAATGTTTTTTCTCCTACATGTGAGAGATCTACTAATATGCCCAAGTCGTTCATTCTTTTAACTACCTGTTTTCCAAAATCATTCAGGCCTTTTGGTTTGTCCTTTAATAATGGGTTGCTTTCGTCCATTGCTGAACTTGCCCATTTGGTTGAGTTGTTCCATGTTATGGTCATATATCTAACCCCTCTATTATAAAACAAGTTAAGGTTATCTAGATTGTCTTCAATCATATGCCCGCCCTCCACTCCAAACATGGCTGCTATCTTTTTCTGCTTAACGGTTTTTTTTATTTCAGCAACACTTTTAGTAATTACTATTTTATCGGGGTTTCTTTTTGCAACCGCATATAACGTATCCATCTCTCTATTAGCCCATTGATTGGGCGATACTTTATTACCGTCGCACCATACAGAAAAAAGTTGCACATCAACGCCAGCTTCTTTAAATCTTTTTAAATCTGAATGTGTTTTTCCTCTTAAATCATCATCCATCCTAACATTTTTTTCTATTGATGCTGTTAAAATATCATTATGAGAATCTACCATTATCGCTTTTTGATGAATCCGATTATATTTTTGTCCATTTGCAGTAAAACATAAAATTAATGTCATAAAAAAGATCCATTTCATAATAAGGTTTTATCTTAAAGCTAATAAATTTGTAAATTTAATTACTTATTTTTTTTAATTCCTTTTTTATGCCCGAATATAAATTAACGGTTAATGAAAAAACAAGCACAATTAATGTGCCTTCCGATATGCCTTTGCTTTGGGCATTAAGAGACGTGCTAGACTTAACAGGAACAAAATATGGCTGCGGCGTTGGATCCTGCGGGGCATGTATGGTGTTGATGGATGGTAAGGCGGTAAAATCTTGTCAATACCCAGCATCTGCAACAATTGGTAAAAAAATTACTACCATAGAGGGACTTAGTGAGGACGCAACACACCCAATACAACAAGCATGGATAGATTTAAATGTACCACAATGTGGATATTGTCAGGCTGGTCAAATAATGACTACTGCTGCGTTATTAAAACAAATACCTAATCCCACGGATTCTCAAATTGACACCGCAATGGAGGGTGTTGTTTGCAGATGTGGTACTTATGCAAGAATTAGAAAAGCAATTCATAAAGCTGCTGAACTCAGTAAAAAATAAATAATATGCGCAGAAGAACCTTTATTAAATTAAATTCCTTTATTTCTGGTGGCTGGATTATGGCCCAACTAATTCCACTTAAGGCAATTGCCAGTGTAACTGCGGATTGTTTTCAGCCTAGTCCACTTATCAAAATTTGTTCTGATGGAAAAATAGTTGTTTACATCATTAAGCAAGAAATGGGACAGGGTGTTCAAACTTCTTTACCTATGATTATTGCAGAAGAGCTTGAAGCCGATTTAAAAGATATTGTTGTAGAAGCAATGCCTTTTGATGCTGATAAAGGTGGGGAATATTCAACAGGAGGAAGCACTAGTGTAATGAAACAATGGTTGCCTTTAAGAAATGCGGGTGCTGCTGCTAGGGAAATGTTGATTTTGGCAGCATCTAATGAATGGGGCATATCTCCAGAAAACTGCAAAGCAGAAAGAAGTAAAGTAATTAATACCATCAATAACAAAGAGATTGCGTATAGAGACTTAATTAATAAAGCGGCTTTATTGCCCATTCCAAAAGATCCTCAATTAAAAAATTACAAAGATTTTAAGGTGATTGGAAAGGGGGGACAAAAGAAAACCAATATTAAAGAAATTATTTCTGGTAAAATGAAATATGGCATTGATTTTAAATTACCAGGAATGTTATTTGCTACAGTAGTTCGTTGTCCTGTTATTGGTGGTAAAGTAAAAACATGGAACATTAATTCCATCGCATCTATTGATGGAATTGTAAAAGTATTTGAGTTGAAAGAAATGGGGGATAAAATTGAAAATAGAAGCGGCGTTGCAATTGTTGCCAACAATCGGTGGAGTTCCTTAAGAGCACAACAAAAACTAAAGGTTGAATGGGATATAAACAATGAAGCTTCAATAGTAACTAGCAATAGTTATACAAATACGCAAAAAGAAAGATTAAAAAAAGCAAGTGATATTATTTACAACGAAAAGGGAGATATTGTTAAAGACAGTTTTGTTTCAGATAGCTCTTGGGTAAGTGCTACTTATCAACTTCCTTTTTATGCGCATGCAACTATGGAGCCAGTGAATTGTACTGCTCAGTACAACAATGGAAAATTTGAATTGTGGGGAGGTTTTCAAACTCCGGGAAAGGCCGCTATTGTTGCTGCAAAATATTTTGGAATAAAACCAAAGGATATTTTCATTAATCTTATGCCCTTAGGCGGTGGTTTTGGAAGAAGGCTAAGTATTGATTATTGTTCAGAGGTGATGCAAATAGCCAAAGAACTAGACAAGCCAGTTCAATTACTTTTTACAAGAGCTGATGATATAAAGTTTGATGTTTATCGACCTGCTTCCATACATAAGCTCTCTGCAAAATTAGGGATGAATAATATGCCCGAACAGTGGCAACACGATCACATAACTTCTCCTGTTGGAGATTTTACTCAAGGCAGCAAAGGAAGTCTTATTTGGTTATCTGGGGAAGCTGGTGGTGGTGCTTACGGTGATATGTACTATGATATTAAGGCTTTAAGAAGCACCGTTAGTAGAACAGCTCCACCGGTTTCTTTGGGTTATTGGCGTGCCGTAAATTTTAGTTATAATAATGTAGTGATTGAATGTTTTGTTGATGAGCTTGCAAAGAAAGCAGGTAAAGATGGGTTACAATATCGTATAGATCTTTTAAAAAACTTAACGCCAAGTAAAATTAAGGATGGTTCTTTATATGATCCTCGAAGAATGGAAAAAGTATTATTGTTGGCTGCCGAAAAAATTGATTGGAATAAAAAAAGACCAAAAGGTACAGGGTTAGGAATTGCCTGTTGCTTTTACAATCATGCAAAAGCATATACTTCACATGCCTTTGAAGTACAAGTAGATAAAAACAAAAAAGTTAAAATAATTCGTGCAATTGTAGCCACTGATGTTGGTACTATTATTGATCCAGACGGTTTTGCTAATCAAGTAGAGGGTGGCTTTGTTTGGGGATTAAGTGCAGTTATGAAAAGCGAAATTACCATCAACAAAGGAGCAGTAGAACAAAGTAGTTTTTTTGATTTTGAGGTTTGTAGAATGCCTGATGTTCCTAAATTAGAAATACATATAGTTGCTAGTAATGAAGACCCCGGAGGTGCAGGAGAAACAAGTGTACCTTCTGTTATACCTGGTATTATGAATGCAATTGCTGCAGCAACTGGAGTTCGTGTTTATGAACTTCCTTTAAAGAGACTTAATTATACTTTATAATAAAAAAAGGAGTGAAATTATTCACTCCTTTTTTTATACGATCAACCCTGCTCGTCTACTAACATCCATCATTCTATCCATTGGTATTTTTGCTGCTATTCTCAACTCTTCCTCCATCATTAATTCGGGTAGCTCATACTTTAAACAGAGGTATATTTTTTCTAACGTATTTAACTTCATATAAGAACAATCATTACATGCGCAATTATTATTAGGAGGTGCTGGAATAAAAGTCTTGTTTGGGGCATTTTTTTGCATTTGGTGTAGTATTCCTGTTTCGGTAACAACTATATATTGATTAGCTGAATCTTTAATTACATACTTTAATAATTGTGTTGTGCTTCCAATATAATCTG
>JAYTXG010000137.1:0-1962 GCA_043743375.1 Sphingobacteriia bacterium | reverse complement strand
GAGAGTTGGATCTGGTGGATTGCAACAAATATTGCATCTATACCGTTGTACTTTATTAAAGGTTATGTTTTTACTAGTGTTCAGTTTTTAGTATTATTAATTTTAGCCGTTGCAGGATTAATTAGCTGGCAAAAAAAAGCAAACAATGCAGTCACTTAAAAAAGTAGTTATAATTGGTCCAGAATCAACCGGGAAAAGTACCCTCTGTGCTTTATTGGCCAATCACTTTAATACCAAGTGGTGCAGCGAATTTGCAAGAGACTATTTAGTTACCAATGGTACAAAATATTCGGTTGATGATCTTCTTAAAATTGCAAATGGACAGTTGGCCTTAGAAGATCAAATGACTCAAAAAGTTAAAAACACTTCGTCATTATTATTTATCGATACCGATATGTATGTAATGAAAGTATGGAGTGAATATGTTTTTGGTGAATGTGATTTTTATATTTTAGATAGCATTGCAAAAAGACACTATGATCTTTATTTATTGTGTGATACTGATCTTCCTTGGGTAAAGGATGAACTACGAGAATACCCCAATGAAAAACCAAGAATGGAATTATTTAATACCTATAAAGACCTATTAATTAACCAACAAGTTCCTTGGAAAATAATTAGCGGCAATTACGAACAACGATTGGCGTTGAGTATTGAAGCAATAAATAAACTACTTTAACTATCGCGTTAAAGCATTAATGTCTTCATCGTCTTCTATATTTCGCATCTGTTGTACAATTTGAGGATACCTCCAAGCAACTCTACTACTCATTGGTTTTACAGAAAAATTTTTAGGATTTGGTAAACAGGCAATTATCATAGCCGACTCTGCTCTTGTAAGGTTTTTAGCAGATTTATTAAAATAATGTTGGGCTGCTGCTTCTATTCCAAAAATACCTGGCCCCATCTCTATTACATTTAAATAAACTTCTAATATTCTTTGTTTGCCCCAAACCCATTCAATCATTTTTGTAAAGTAAAGCTCAGGAACTTTTCTAATATATTTAGAGATTGTACCTCCTTGCCAAAGGAAAACATTTTTTGCAGTTTGTTGCGTAATGGTGCTTGCTCCACCGCCTAGGGGAATTTTTGTTTTTTTTCCTTTCTTTTTTGGCTTTAAACTTTTTTCTATAGCATCCCAATCAAATCCTCCATGATCAGGAAATGATTGATCTTCGCTTGCCATAGCGGCTAATTTAATTGAAGGATTCATTTCGTTCCAATTAATATAATCTCTCTTTAATCCATAGTTAAAAGAATTGGCAATTTGAGTGATTGTTATAGGTGGCATAACCCATTTGCAAATGATAATATATAAAAAAGAACTTATAGAAAGAATGAAAAGAGTTCTCTTCAAAAAATGCCAAATTTTTTTCATGCTGCTTTTCTGGCTTTTAAACTTAATTAGCAATTATTTTCATAGTATATTTTTTACCCATTTCAGTATACTCTTTATGGGTTTTTTTAAGTATTGTTCCTGTAACAAAAACACCTCCAGCTATTCCGATATTTGTTAAATTAGTTTTAGTTGAATTTGACTGATTTAATATAACCCCATTTAGCAGATTTAAAACTATATAAGCTAAAGCACCTAATTGTAACAGTGATCCATCGGTGATAAAGCCACCCCACTTATCTTTTTTAGGCATTGCCCTTATTTCATTAATATGCAATTTCAACGTACCAAACCATATAGTATCTATTGAAGGAAATCCAAACCGATCAGGAACTGTTCTTATTTCCATTTGACGAACAGATATTGAATCATTTCTTATCATTTTAATTTCGCCAGTAATCCATTGGTAATTGCTAAACTGAAAATTAATCTGGCTGCCCTTCACCCATGTTTTAATGGTTTGCTCGTTTTTTTGCAATAATAATATATCCGATTGAGCCACAGATTGAATAACAAATAGCATTCCGCAAAACAGCAACTGTTTTTTCATGTTTTTAATTGCTACC
>JAYTXG010000136.1:0-6809 GCA_043743375.1 Sphingobacteriia bacterium | reverse complement strand
AAATGATAAGTTGGCAGGATTATATGGGGTGGCATCGAGTGGACAAAATACGCCGAGCAAACAAGTTATAGAGGCATTTGCAGATTTAGGCGGACAAGCAGATGTTCAATTAGCAAAGCTAAAAATGATTATGGATAATGATGTGAAGCAGCTTAATAAAATGATTAACGAAAAACAAATTCCTGTTATTGGGGTGAAGTAAAATAGTACAATTGAATGTTTGTTGGAAAACTAGCCTAGTTGCATCG
Source organism: Sphingobacteriia bacterium (assembly GCA_043743375.1). Classification (GTDB taxonomy): domain Bacteria; phylum Bacteroidota; class Bacteroidia; order Chitinophagales; family Chitinophagaceae; genus Sediminibacterium. The sequence goes on along the minus strand of JAYTXG010000136.1, from coordinate 6,561 downwards.
CTTCGTTTCCGTGGTAGATAGGCAGCTAACACGGAAACGAAATTTATAAACCTATGATTGTCAATAAAGTTTTTTCAATAGTATGGTTTATTATTGAGAAGGGGTACGTACTTTTAAGAGTTGTGTGCCGTACTGCCAACATTTTTATCAGCGTAGGGGTAGGGGGTGAGTGTAATAATGTTCTTTATCATTTTGGTTTGACTCGACCCTAAGCCCACATCAGCTTAACGACTTTTGTTCAGTTTTGTACACTTTTTTTTCTTAAGTTTATCTATTTCGCTTCGGTATCTGGTATATTTATGTTCTTGCCATAAGTAAGCGGAAGCAATACACGGTTTGAAAATTACGGCATCCGTGAAAAAAACATTGAGTTATACGACACAAAACGACATAAAATTTATGAAAAAATATCTTTTGAATATCCTTATTACAACAGTTTTAACTTCTCTAATAGGTTGCAAAGCATTTATGCACGGCTATACTTGGGACAAAGCTGCAAATTCTTATATCTTAGTTACAGACGATAAAGAAAACTTTGGCGACAAAAGACTTAACTACAATAAGGGATTCCATAAACATTCAGCACTTGCAAATTTCCTAGACTGTAAATGTAATAACAGAGGATTGCCTGACTTTATATACGAATATAAATCTGACACAAAATGCAGAGGAATAAAATTGTTTTATGTTAAACTTGATTCTGTATTTATTTTTGAAGAACCAAAGAAAAATAATTTAAGTTCAATACAAAAAGAAGCAAGAAAAATGGACGATTTTGAGAGACAGTCTTATCAAAGACTAAAACAAAAACAGTAAAAAAAAGTACGGCACACAATATTGCATTGGCATTATGGCGGCTGACGGAACGCTGGTGCCCAGCGAAGCAACATGGCATCTTCAGTTCTGGCTTGATTGCTATGGAAAAAAATTTAGCTTTTAGTTCTTAACTTCAATCTATTTTTTCAATTTGGCTTTGGTTGTGGGCAGACGATTTTCAAATACCCCCAACAACGCCAAGCTCTATCGTTGTAGGCCATTAAACAGCCTGTCAGATACCTAAAAATTATAAATTAGAATTATGAAAGTTATTTTTTCGCATTATTACTCATCTCAACTTTAACATATTCACATTCATTACTTTAAACATACCATTAATTAGCTCCGACAAACAATTAAGTTCTATTCTAAACCTAGATATTGTTCTTTACGAGAAATAAGTACTAATAAAAATATTGAAAAGGATAACCAAAAGCCCCGTAAAATTTTGGTCTATAGAATAAATAAAGAAGCACTGATATTTAATTATACAAATGATTTAAACTATGCGTTATTCTTCATCACTGTTATACAGCAACAACCATTCAGCAAAGTATTACTACTTATGCTACAAATTTAACCAATAATTTAATTTGAAAACTATTGCCCTGTTTTTATTTGTAAACAATGGATCTGTATAATAATTATCGGTATGTACTAAAAACAAATCACTCATTGGTTTAAATCGGTATTGCAATCTGCTATTTATATTAATATTATTACGTTGTGTATTGTATTGGAAAAAAGTAGTCCAGAATACTTTGGTAGAAAAATTAATTTCTGTCCTCTGAATTATTAAAAATAATTCAGTAGAACCATAAGGATTTGGAAATTCAACTTTATTGTATTGTGCATTTAAATTTAGTGTGAGATTGGGAAGTTGCCTATAAGTAATACCTGCACTTAAAGTAGCATTGGTTCCATTATAGAAACCGCCATAACCGCCATTAAAATTCACACTTATTTTTTTTCTAAAATCACTTTGAAAACCAACATTGATATTATTATATTTATAGTTACCTACTGGTAAAGGGGTGGCTCCTGTAAATGAAATCGGAAACAATAGTTGCAATTCATTATTATTCAACTTTACATTTATATTTTCAGTACTTCTAAATTGAGTATTAAATGATAAACTTGTATTGCGTTCATTAAAGCTATTATCTAAATTAAATACAATGTAGTTTTCAGCTTGTATATTCATTCCTATAATATTTCCCTTGGTTGGAATAATTTTATATTTTAGCTGTGTATATGCATGTTTAAAACCTACCCTAATTACAGTGTCTCTAGCAGCATCATAGTTTTTAATTCTCTCAATAAAACCCATATCAGTATAGTAATTGGTTCCCACTTTAGAAAGGTCTACAGTAAAACCCCAGTTCCTAATATTGTAATTTACCCCCGCACTATAATATTGATCATCGTTTTTAATAGATGGCTTAAATGAATGGTGATAGGTTACCCATGCACCCCATTTACCTTGCAAATCGGAATAATTAAACTCTAAACCTGCATTTCTACCAAACTCATTTAACGGATTTTTTGTTTTTTCAACATCAGTCATAAAACTCTGTCTATTTAACACATATCCTTTTATAGTAGAACGTTTAAAAATTCTTTGATCAATTGATACAGCAGAATAATTTTCTGGAGCATAATCTCCCTTTCTGCCTGTTTGCATATTCATAAAGCCTATCCTTGTTGTTTTAGCTAAGTTTCCTGTAACTCTTGCCCCAAATAAAATAGGTATACGATTACCATTGGCATCTAGGCCAATGGTTCTTGAATAAAATGGTCGGATAGGGTCAATGCCATATCCAGAAAACAAATCTGCATTTTCTAAAAAAAATGTTCTTCTTTCAGGGAAAAAAATATTGAATCTCGATAAATTAGTTACTTGCCTGTCTACCTCAATTTGAGAAAAATCAGGATTCACTGTTAAATCTAAATTAAGTGAAGATGTTAATCCAATTTTTGCATCAAAACCCGCATTGGGAGTAACTTTAATTGGATCTGCACTTTGATTATTTTGATTTATTTCAGAAGTTATATATGGAATAAATACAGCATTACTCCCGGGAGCTGGTGGTGCACTATCCCAAATTAATGCGCCAGTATAGCCCAAATCATAGGAAGGAAAGTTAACAGGCATATTAGTCCAAGTAGCATATTCATTGGATTTGGTATCTACACGTAAAAAATTAATTCCCCATATTTTTTTATCTGCTGGGTATCTTAATGATTTAAAAGGGATAGCAATCTCTGCAGTCCAACGATCTTCATATTTTTTAGTTTGTGAATACCATGTTTGATCCCAACTAAAGTTTAATCCATTTCCACTTGATGCAGTTAACTGATCTTCACTTTGGGCATTAAAGCCATTCACTATAAAAAAGAATCCATTACTTCTTGTATTAATTGGGTCGATAATTACTGCAACACAATCATTACCATCATGCCCATTATCTCTTTTAAGACTTTGAATAAAAATTTTTCCGGAATCATAAGCCGTATAAGCTAAATATAAAAATTTATCATCATAAGCTGTTCTGACTTCTGTTTTTTTAGTTGCTTTATTTTTATCATCAGGGTATTTTTGCCAGAAGGAAGTAACCATTTGAGCTGTCTTCCAAATTGATTCATTTAATTCTCCATCAATCTTAATGGCATCTTTTGTTTTTGAAATATGAATTTGGTAATCTTTTTGAAAAGTTTCACCATTTCGAGGCTGACAAAAACCTGCTGAATTAATTAAAAGAAAGGCAATTAATAATTTTATGTTCATATGGCAAACTTCTACTAAAAACAACTATTACTAGCTATTTTGAATTTGTGAATATGAACTTAAATTTTGAAGGAAGGAGCTTAAATTACCTTAGCGGTATTTTATAAGGATGGATGATAATGAATCAATCTCTTAATAAATCGGGTCTTCTTGTTTTTGTTCTTTCAAGTGATTGTTCATATCGCCATTCTTCAATTTTTTTAGGATCTCCTTGTAATAAAATAGTTGGTACTATATCACCCCTAAAATTGGCGGGCCTTGTATAAACTGGAGGTGCTAATAAATTGTCTTGAAATGAATCGAAAAGTGCAGACGTTTCATCATTCAAAACCCCCGGAATTAATCTTCCAATTGCATCAACCACAACAGCAGCAGCTAATTCGCCTCCACTCAACACATAATCTCCAATGGAAATTTCCATTGTTACATATTTTGTTCTAATGCGTTCATCAATGCCTTTATAATGTCCGCAGATGATTAATATATTTTCTTTTAACGACAGTTGATTGGCAGCTTGTTGATTAAAACGATTTCCATCGGGAGTCATATAAATAATTTCATCGTATGGCTTATCTTTTTGTAATTCATCAATTGCATTGGCCAATGGCTCGCACATCATTACCATTCCTGCACCACCACCAAATTGATAATCGTCTATTTGGGCATGTTTATTAATTGCCCATTTTCTTAGGTTATGACAAGTAACAGTTAGCAACCCTTTTTCTTGAGCACGTTTCATAATGCTATGACTAAAAGGACTTTCTAGTAAGTCGGGAACAACTGTTATGATATCAATAGTCATATATAAAATTCTACTCCATAAAATCTCTTAAATCCCTTAAATTCTTTTTTGTTGGTCTGCCTACTTTGCTCAATCTTTTGCCAGTATTAAAACTTGCCGATTCAAATTTTATTTTATCTATTTCTTCTGCTGGTGTAATATCTATATAAAACTTAATTGCTTCTGGATATTGCACTCTTGTATGCAGTAATCCGGTTACTTTAATAACCCATTTTTTGGCTTCTGTTTTTACTTCATATTCATCACCAATACTAACAATTCTAGAAGCTTTAATATTATCTCCTTTACATTTTACCTTTCCTTTACTGCAAGCATCACCTGCCTGACTTCTGGTTTTAAACAAACGAATACTCCAAAGGTATTTATCGATGCGTAATTTTTCTTTTTCGGTTCCCATAACTAAGCATTCATTTCTGCAAAGTATTGATGGAAATATGGAATCGTTTCTATGCCTTTGTAAAAGTTGAAAATATTGTATTTTTCGTTCGGACTATGTAAATTATCACTGTCTAATCCAAATCCAAGAAATACAATTTTTAATCCCAATTCTTTTTCAAACAAAGAACAAATTGGAATACTACCACCGCCTCTAACAGGTATAGGCTCTTTGCCAAACGTAGTTTGTATTGCCTTTGATGCAGCTTTATAAGCAATAGAATCAATCGGAGTCATATAAGGCTCACCACCATGGTGTTCTTCTGCTTTTACGGTAACTCCTTTTGGGGCAATACTTTTAAAGTAATTGAGCATTTTTTCAGTAATTATTTTTGAAGATTGATTAGGAATAAGTCTGCACGAAATTTTTGCAAATGCCTTAGAAGGCAAAACAGTTTTTGCACCTTCACCTGTGTAGCCACCCCATATTCCATTTACTTCTAAAGTTGGTCTAATACCAGTTCTTTCATTAGTTGTATAACCTTTTTCGCCCCATAGAGTATCAACTCCTAAGTCGGCTTTATATTCATCTTCATTAAATGGAGCTTGTGCCATTTTAGCCCTTTCTTCATCTGTTGAATTAACTACATCATCATAAAAACCCGGAATAGTGATGTGGTTGTTTTCATCATGACAAGAAGCTATCATTTTTGCAAGCATGGTTATAGGGTTAGCAACTGCTCCACCATATACACCGCTATGAAGGTCTCTATTTGGTCCGGTTACTTCTATTTCAATATAACTTAATCCTCTTACACCAATATCAATAGAAGGGTTTTCCATGCTTAGCATAGAAGTGTCACTTATTAAAATTACATCTGCTTTTAAAAGCGCTTTATTATTCTTTACAAATGTGGCTAAATTAGGACTCCCAATTTCTTCTTCACCTTCAATCAAAAATTTAATATTTGTAGGTTGAGTATTTGTTTTAGTAAAAGTTTCTAATGCTTTTACATGCATATAAAACTGACCTTTATCATCACAAGATCCGCGAGCAAATATTTTTCCGTCTTTAATTACTGGGTCAAACGGACCACTATTCCATAGTTCTATTGGGTCGGCGGGTTGAACATCGTAATGTCCATAAACTAAAACAGTTGATTTTGCAGGGTCTACAATTTTTTCTCCGTAAACAATTGGGTGACCTTCAGTTTGATAGATAGTAACTGTATCGGCGCCGGCTTCTAGTAACCTAGCTTTTACCGATTCTGCACAGATCATCATATCTTCTTTGTTTTCACTTTTAGCGCTTACACTCGGAATTCTCAAAAGGTCGAGTAATTCATTTAAAAAGCGGTCTTTGTGTTGATCTTGGTATTCTTTCCAGGCGTTCATTTCAGTTTTTTTATGTGATGCAAGTTAATCATTTAGGTCAAGCTATGTTTCTGATTTGGGACTACATTTTTTATAGTCCAGTTAAGTCGTCTTTCAAAAGTCGATTGCCTTACATTACAATCTGTTTTTGAACAAATGGCACAACTAAAGGGTAAACAACCATCTGTATGAACAAAAAGTTCAATTGAATCACCAAACTTATTTTTAATAATTGCAGAAAGCGCATCTATTTCGAGGTGTGCTTCATTAATATTTAAGTACCAAGGAAGTGTAAGGTGGCAATCGATATGCAATAGTTCTCCATATTTTATTACACGAAGATTGTGCAAATCAATCCAATTTACTTTTTTTTGATTGTTAAGGGTTTCTATAAAATCTTTCAATA
>JAYTXG010000135.1:0-2591 GCA_043743375.1 Sphingobacteriia bacterium | reverse complement strand
CATCTTGTTGTGCATTTTCTTGGTGTAAGGTTGCAGTTGTATTTTCCATTGCACCACTTACAAAATCTCTACCTACAATTTGACTGTATTTAGCCCAAGGATATTCAATTCCTAATTTTTCGGAATAAAATTTCATCATCGCTGGCGTATTGCCAAAAATTTTATGAGCTACTAAAGCAAACGTAGGTTCTACATAATAGTTTACTTCTTTATCCTTATAAGTGTCTTTAATTATTGCATAATCTCCAACACCAATAAAAAAAAGATAAGGTGCATGTGGTAGATCCATTATCCACGAGTCGGTTCTAGTGCCATTAGAATTGGTAATTTGTTTTAATAATTTACCATTTGATAATGAAACATATTTTGATGGAACAGTCAAGTTAAATTCCTGGGTACACTTTTGATTTGGTTTATCAATTATTGGTATCCAAACGGAGGTTGCTTCTGTTTCACCTTGGGTCCAGATTTGCGTAGGCTTGTTTTTTTCTTTACCTAAAGGGTTGATGAAATACAAGCCTTTGGCGTCTGTAATAACTGCACTTCCTTTTGTTTCTAATTCATTTGGTTTTGCGGTATAGTCTATATAGACCGTGTACAACTCCTTATTGGTATATGATTTATTAAGTTTAATTCTTATAAATTTTCCATCATATTTATATTTTAGAGGAATATTTTTTGCTGTGCCTACCAATTCCACTTTAAAAATATCCATGCCTTTTGCATCCAGAGTTAAAGAGTCGGTAGGATAAAAATGAGGTTTTAATGTGAGCCAAACTTTTCCGTTCAATTGGCAGTTAACATAATTAAAAGAAGCATTTAACTTGGTATGTACCAAATTATTAATTTTTGAAGCGGTAAATCTGTAGTCGGTTTTCCAATCAATTGAATTGGGTTGAGCTGTAATCATTTCAAACGATAGAATAAACGCAACTAATAGTAATTTCTTCATAGTATAAATTAGGGGCTAAAGATAAGTGTAGCTAAATGTTCACACAACTTGCATTTTAAGTAAGTTTGTTAAAACTAATTTTCATGGGTCAAAAACAATTGTTCAAAAAAGTAGTTGTAGGTTTTTGTGTTTTTCTATTTTCATATCAGGTTTATGGGCAGTCCAACTTTTTGTATATTCAATCAGAAAATAACGCCGCTTATTTAGTTCAGTTTAAGGGTAATAATTACAATTCCAATTCCAAGGGATATTTAATGATTCCACAAATGCAAAATGGCGATTACTCAATAGTGGTAGGCTTTCAGGGTGATCAGAAGCAAGAATATACTTATAGTTTTTCTATTGCAGGTAAGCCAAAAGGCTATTCATTAAAACTATCACAAGAAGGAGAATGGATATTAATGGACATGGTAACGTTAGAAACAATAAGGGGACTTACATCAGACAATATGGGGAGTAATTCTACGGAAAAGCAAGTACAGAAATTGTCGGAAAAAGCTACCGAGAAAGGGATCGAGATTGTATACACTGTAAAGAATGGAGCTAAAACGGATAAAGTTGACGTGCTAATTAAAAATCCTACAGCAATTACAATTCGTAAGAAAACCACAAAACAATAATGAATGCCAAGGTATTTTCTGGAATTAGGTTATAAAGGGACAGCATATCATGGTTTTCAGGTTCAAGACAATGCTACAACTGTACAATTAGCAGTTAAAAAAGCATTGAGAGTATTGTATAATCAGGATATTCAACTAACTGGATCATCTAGAACAGATGCTGGCGTACATGCTTTACAGAATTATTTTCATTTTGATAGTGATCTTGCTATTAAAGAAGAGCATATGTATAATTTGAATGCCATTTTACCACCAGACATCTTTATAAAATCATTAAAAGCTGTATTACCAACAGCTCATTGTAGGTTTGAAGCGATAGGTAGAGAATACCACTATTATATATATAGTAAGAAAGATCCTTTTATGCAAGATAGGGGATGGTATTATCCATTTGAGTTGAATATTCTTTTATTAAATGAATTGGCAGCAACTATTAAAGCACACACCGATTTTACAAGCTTTTCTAAGCGCAATACACAGGCATTTACTAATAATTGTACCATCGAAACTTCTTATTGGGAGCAGGTTGGGCCAAATCAATTAAGATATACAGTTAGGTCTAACCGTTTTTTAAGAGGAATGGTACGTGGTTTGGTAGGCACAATGGTAAAATTGGTTCGAGCAAATAGAGATAACGAGGCTTTCAATAATATCATTGAAGCAAAAGATTGTACCAAAGCAGACTTTAGTACACCACCACAGGGCTTATTTTTAGCAAAAGTAATCTTTCCTTAATTTTTTTTTCGATGTACAACTCAATGATTGCAATGGTTATGATAAATTGAAGTAAAATAATTTCAAAAACATTTGGTTAGATGGTTTCTGTTCTTATCTTTGCAGCCCGCTTTACAAAAAAGGGGATGTTCTTTGAAGGTTGATTTGAAATGAATGGCAAAAAAATAATCATCTTTTTTAGTAAATAAGTTTGGTGGTTAAAATAAGACTCGTATCTTCGCCGCCCGTTCGATAAAAACGGAAGTTCATTCAAACAATTACCTACATTTTTTTAAGGTAATACC
>JAYTXG010000134.1:0-1762 GCA_043743375.1 Sphingobacteriia bacterium | reverse complement strand
TTAGTATTATCTGGTAGATTGGTCACAAATTATTGATAATAAATGAGCTGATTATAACCTAAGATAATTCTTTACTCAGAAGTTTGCGTAATTTTGTTTCTTAAAGATTAAAATATGAAATATTTGTTGTTAATAATTACCCTTTTTGCAATCTCAGTAGGCTCAAAAGCACAATCAGTTTCGTTCAAAAACGAGCAATATCAAATGGGGAAAATAACCTACGGAAAACCGGTGGAATATACTGTTGAGATAACCAATACTGGAAAAGACACGGTTACTTTAGAAACTGCTAGGGCTGGATGTGGCTGTACTACGCCCAATTTTACTCCCAATCAAAAATTTGGACCAGGAGAAACAGTTAAAGTATTAATTCAATTTAATGGAAGCGTGTTGGGAAATTTTACCAGGTTTACAGATATAATATTATCAGGTGGAATTGTAAAGCAAGTAAGTTTTACTGGCGAAGGAGTTCAACAATAATAAATTTATATTTTATCAATCATTATTTATGAAGTCATTATTATTTTTAGTTTGCTATTTTTTAAGCATTAATCTTTTTTCGCAAGCCGACATTAGTTTTAAAGAAACAAAACACAATTTCGGAAAAATAAAAAAGGATATTCCTGCAACTTTTGTTTTTACTTATATTAATAAATCAACAAAGCCAGTAGTTATAGAATTTGCCAATGCAGAATGTGGTTGTACTAAACCAAGTTATTCAAATGCGCCAATTGCAGTTGGAAAATTAAGTACTATAAAAGTTACATATAATGCTGCATCAATGGGTACTTTTAAAAAAAATGTGGATGTGAAATTTGCGCATTCAACTCAGCCATATACACTTACTATTACTGGTGAAGTTGTTGAAGTAAAGAAAAAATAATACATTATTTACCTATTTATTAGTTGTATATGTTAGCGATAAGCGGAAGGGGCATTGCAATGCCAGCATCACCAATAAGGAAATTAGTACCCTTTGCAGAAGCTGCAAAAAAAAGAGGTACTAAAGTATATCATTTAAATATTGGTCAACCTGATATTGAAACGCCAAAAGCAATTTTAGATGCAGTGCGTAAAAGTGATTTTAAAGTACTAGAATACAGTCACAGTGCGGGTAACGAGAGTTATCGAAAAAAATTAGTTCACTATTATCATTCAGTAGGCATTGAAGTAAATTATCAACAAATTATTATTACTACTGGAGGAAGTGAAGCCATACAATTTGGATTTCTAGCTTGCTTAGATGTTGGAGATGAAGTAATAATTCCAGAACCTTTTTATGCAAATTACAATGGTTTTGCAGTTGCAGCAGGTGTTACAGTTGTACCGATTACATCAACTATTGAAACTGCATTTGCCCTGCCACCAATTGCAGAATTTGAAGCAAAAATTACTTCAAAAACAAAAGCGATAGTAATATGTAACCCCAATAATCCAACTGGTTATTTATACAGTAGAGATGAAATGGAGCAATTAAAAGCATTAATCATTAAATACAATTTGTATTTATTTTCTGATGAAGCATATCGAGAATTTTGTTATGGTGGAGAGCAAGTAAGTGCAATGCATTTAACTGGTGTTGTTGACAATGTAATTATAATGGATACAATTAGTAAAAGATATAGTGCATGTGGCGGAAGAATTGGAGCATTAATAACTAAAAATCAACAAGTATTAGATGCTGTAATGAAATTTGCACAGGCAAGATTAAGTCCACCTAGTTTTGCCCAAATTGCTGGAGAAGCTGCCATTGATTTGCCTG
>JAYTXG010000133.1:0-4191 GCA_043743375.1 Sphingobacteriia bacterium | reverse complement strand
CAGGAGCAAAATTTTATGATGGCAATAACCCATGAACTCAAAACCCCTATTGCAATAACCCAGTTGAATTTACAAACCTTACAAAAGCGGAAATTAGATGAAGAAAAACAACAAAAATTAATTATTAATACACTACAAGAAGCTGATAGATTAAATAGCTTATGCAATAATATATTATTTGCCTCTCAATTAGATGCAGGTAAATACGCAGCAGCCATACAAACTATTAACTTAAGTAGCCTGATAGAGAATAGCGTAAATAATTATAAAACTAGGTATCCTAATCGAATAATTCAATATGATATACATGATGCTATTACTATTGAAGGGGATGAATTTTTGTTGCAAATGCTCGTAAATAACTTAATAGAAAATGCCATTAAATACTCCCCAAAAGAACATCCAATTAATGTGAGCGCCTCTAAAAATCTTGCATCAACTACATTTTCTGTTATTGATTCAGGAGATGGAATTTCAGATAATGAGAAAAATAATATTTTCAAAAAGTTTTATCGCGTTGGTAATGAAAATACAAGAAAAGCCCAAGGTACTGGGTTGGGACTTTACCTCAGCAAAAAGATTTGTGAAGCTCATAAGGCAACAATCAGTATAATTGATCATCAACCTAAAGGAAGTATTTTTACAGTAATATTTAAAGCGTAAAATGAATAGCAATTTGCCAGCCATACTTTTAGTGGAAGATGAACAAAACTTGCACGAAGCTTTAAAGCTAAACTTCGAAATGGAAGGCTATGATGTTACATCTGCTTATGACGGAACAGAAGCACTTCAAAAAATTGCTACCGCTTATTTCGATTTAATCATCATGGATATTATGTTGCCAGATGTTGATGGAATAAGCATTACCGAAAATATTCGTGTACACAATAATGAAGTGCCCATTTTAATGCTTAGCGCAAAAAATTCGTCAGCAGATAGAATATTAGGACTAAAAAAAGGTGCAGACGACTACCTTACTAAACCCTTTAACTTAGAAGAATTATTATTGCGCGTTGCAAAACTAATCACAAAGAATAAAAAAATTCAAGTAAAAGTATCAATTGGAGATCAATATATATTTGGAAAAAATAAAATTGATTTTAAGTCGCAAGAAACAATAACTTATGATGGCTCAAAAATAGACCTGAGTAAAAAGGAAACTTTATTGTTGAAATTACTCATTGAAAACAAAGGGGAAGTGGTTAGTAGAGAAAAAATTCTGCAAGTTGTTTGGGGGTATAACGTATATCCAACTACAAGAACAATTGATAATTTCATTTTAAATTTTCGCAAGTACTTTGAAGAGGATAGTCGCGCTCCTCAATATTTTCATTCTGTAAGAGGAATGGGTTACAAGTTTACAGATTAATCATAAGTAACAGGAGCATGTTGTAAATTATTGCAATAAATGACCCGCTTGTTCGTTATCAGGGTACAAATTACTGCCCATGTCTTTGTATTCATTAATCGATTTTTTAGAACCTATAAATAGTTCTTTGCTCTCCAATGATGAGGGGTTTAAAGAGTCGCAATTAGGTAAACATATTTTAGTATTTGAAGAGGTATTGCCAGATATTTCTACTGCAGATTTAGTAATAGTGGGCTGTGGTGAAATGCGCGGAATGGGGGCACAATTTTTATTGAATAATGCTGCCGATAAAGTGCGTACCGAGTTGTACAGTTTGTTTTATTGGCATACCGAAGTGGTTGTTGCAGATTTGGGAAATATAAAAACAGGTGCTACTATTCAAGATAGTTATGCAGCAGTAAAAACAGTAGTTAGTGAGTTAATACAACTCGGTAAAAAAGTACTTATTCTTGGAGGTTCTCATGATATTACCATAGCACAATATCTTTCTTATGGTGCAAATAGTAAAATTATTGATGCTGTGGTAGTGGATGCAACAATTGATTTGGATACAGAAAGTGTTCACCCTGCTCAACAGTTTTTAGTGGATATGTTCACTGGCATTCCCAACTACCTAAAACATTATACTCATATTGGTTTTCAAAGTTATTTTATGCACCCCGATATGTTGCAAACAATTGATAAATTAGGGTTTGATTGTTATAGAGTAGGTAAAGTAAAAGAGTCGATTGAAGAAATGGAGCCTGCTATAAGAAATAGTGAGTTATTTAGTTTTGATATAGCTGCTATTCAACATGCACATGCGCCAGCTAATCATATCAGTCCAAATGGTTTTAACGGCGAGGAAGCTTGTACATTAATGCAATATGCAGGTATGAGCAAAACATGTACCACCATTGGATTGTATGGATATATTGCCGAGCAAGATATTCATCAGCTTACGGCTAAACAGCAAGCTCACATGCTTTGGTATGTACTAGACGGTATTCAAAAAGGAAAGCAAGAGGCTGATTTAGATAATCGAAACGCATTTAATGAATTTACTATGGCATTTGCTGAAGCAGAAACCACTTTTCTTCAAAGCAAAAGAACTGGTAGATGGTGGATGCAATTGCACGACGGAAAATTTATTGCATGCAGCTACTGCGATTATGTAACCGCATGCAATAATGATATTCCTGAAAGATGGTTGCGTGCCGCAGAAAGAATTTAAACTACCAAATTCTAATACGTTTTTCTGGTGCCTTATAAAGTGCATCTCCCTCTTTTATATTAAACGCACTATACCAAGCATCAATATTTGTAAGCGGTGCATTGGCCCTGTGTTCTCCTGGTGAATGCGGATCAGTTAAAATTAATTGAGCTGTAGTTTCAGGCAAAGTATTGTTACGCCAAATTTGTGCCCAACTCAAGAAAAAACGTTGCTGTGGTGTGAAGCCATCTATTTTCTTACCTTTTTTAAATTGCTCTGTTCTAGTAAAAGCATCATAAGCCATACTCAAACCACCTAAATCCGCTAAATTTTCTCCTAATGTTAACTCTCCCTTTACATGAATAGTGTCTAAAACGGTTAATTCATTATATTGTTGAATTACTTCATTTGCTTTTGCTTTAAATTTATCAGCATCAGGCTTTGTCCACCAATCTTTTAAGTTTCCAACTGCATCAAATTGCCTTCCCTGATCATCAAAACCATGGGTCATTTCATGACCAATAACAGCAGCAATTCCTCCATAATTTACTGCATCATCTGCGCCAAAATCAAAAAATGGAAATTGTAAAATACCTGCCGGAAAAGTAATATCATTGTTAGACGGGCTATAGGATGCGTTGATAGTTGGAGGAGTCATATTCATTTCAGTTCTATCAACAGGTTTACCCATTTTATTTACATTGAAATTGTAGAACCATTTGCTTGCAGATCTTACATTGCCATAAAAGTCGTTCCTCGATGAAGTAATACCATCATAGGTCTTCCATTTATCGGGGTAGGCAATTTTTTTAGCAATAGCATTTAGTTTTTCTAATGCTTTCACTTTTGTTTCTGCACTCATCCACTCTAATTGCTTAATTCTATCAGCAAAAGTGCTTTGTAAATTATTTACCAGCTTTACCATATAATCTTTTGCTTCTGGCTTAAAATAATTTTCAACATATAGCTCTCCCACTAAGTCTCCCAAGGTTCTATCAATCAAACTGCTCATTCTTTGCCAACGCGGAGTTTGTACTTTTTGTCCGGTTTGTACACTGTTAAATTCAAAATCTGATTTTACAAAATCACTGCTTAAGTAGGGAGCAGCACTTTTTATTAAATTCCAACGCATATAAGATCTCCATTCTGCTATAGGAACAGTAGTCAACATTTCATTTACTGTTTTCATAAAAGTAGGGTTGCTCACTAAAATACTATCTGCTCCGATAATATTTAAATCTTTTAGCATTGTCTCCCAATTTAATACAGGCGTTGTTGCACTAAAATCTTTTACCGAAAACTTATTGTATGTAGCATTCGGGTTACGCATTTCAATTCTACTCATTTGCGCTTTTGCCAGTGTAGTTTCAATTTTTAAAACTGCAGTAGCACTTATATTTGAATTGGTTGCATCTTCTCCTACTAAAGCAAACATTTTCTGCAAATACACTTTATACGCATTTCTAATAGTAGTACTTCTTGTATCATCCTTTAAATAATAATCTCTATCAGGTAAACTCGTGCCACCTTGGTTTACAGAAGGAATATATTTCGTAACATTCTTCCTATCTGGTGCCACACCTGTTCCAAATAATGCCCCACTCACCCCATTCATTCTTAAATAGATGAG
>JAYTXG010000132.1:0-1526 GCA_043743375.1 Sphingobacteriia bacterium | reverse complement strand
TCTGGGTTGTTTTTTACAATTATGTATTACAATATCAAAAGCTGTATTGATCTTAAATTGAAAATGATTTTTTTTGATGAGTTGATGCATGCTTTTACTAATTGTCAACTGCTCAGGAAATAATACGAATCTTGGATCGGGGCACCACCATAATGGAATATTTCCATCATACCAAGGGAAGATGCCATGTTGATAGGCATATAAAATTCTTTCAGAAGATAAATCGCCTCCTATTGCAAGTAATCCATCTGATTGAGCTTCTTCAACTGGAGGGAACCAGATTTTGTTACTGAGAATTTGCATTAGTCTGTAATTTCCACTGTTGCCCCAATTCCTCTTTCGGTTATGGAGTTGCACATAGGTTTAAGGGTATCGTAATCTCCAGATTTAACTGCGTATTTGCCCTTATGATGAATAAATAAGGCACATTGCTCAGCTTGTTCTTTATTATGGCCACAAACCTCTATAAGCGTTTCTATTACCCATTCAAATGTATTTACTTCATCATTCCATACAACTAAGCTGTAAGATGTAGCTAGAGCAGTATCAGTATCTACTTCAAAAGCTTCCCATGGTTTGGGTGATATGGAGGAATATGCTAAGGACATATTGTAAAGGTAAGTTTTGGCGTAATTAAAATGCGAGTTTTAAAAGAATAGTCTGAAAAAGCATATTTTTTTTTGGCAGTTAGTTCACAGACCCTATTTTTGCACTCCCAAACACGTATGGGAGCATAGCTCAGTTGGTTTAGAGCATCTCGTTTACACCGAGAGGGTCCGCGGTTCGAACCCGTGTGCTCCCACAAAGACTTCATAATTTTATGAGGTCTTTTTTAATTTATATCGGTTATACCTTTATAACATTCCCATACATGAGGACTTTTATCGAAACATTTACTGCTAACTCAGGAAATGTAACAACCTCAATATTATTACAAAAGCAATTGATACTTATCTGTATTCATTTATTGGGTAAATTTATATACCTCAATTGTCTTAATGAAACGATTTCTAATATCAATTTCCTTTTTACTCTTAACTGTTCCAATGTTGAGTCAAGATTATCAAACTGCTAATAAAAGAGCCAGTTCTACTACAGTCAAACTATTTAATAATTTATTTAAAGCATTACCAAAGGGTATTCTGTTCGGTCACCAAGACGATTTGGCTTATGGTGTTGGCTGGGAATATATTGATGATAAAAGCTGTGTAAAAGATGCAGTGGGCGAGTATCCAGCAATGTATGGATGGGAATTGGGCGATCTTGAATTGGATGCAGTATTTAACTTAGATAGTGTTCCTTTTAATAAAATGATCAATTTTATTAAAGACGGATACGATAGAGGAGGAATAATTACTATTAGTTGGCATGCAAATAATCCAGTAACAGGTAAAAACGCTTGGGATATTTCTGGAAATGCAGTTCAGGCAATTATTCCAGGTGGGGTAAAGCATGAATTATATAAAACATGGTTAGATAAAATTGCCGCTTTTATGCAAAACTTAAAAGGGGCAAATGGTGAAATG
>JAYTXG010000131.1:0-2191 GCA_043743375.1 Sphingobacteriia bacterium | reverse complement strand
AAAGGAAAAAAATCTTGCCCCTCTCTAGGGTCTCTATTAGCTACAACAGTAGCCATTATTATGCAGTTGCCTTGTTGAACGGTTACAGCACCGTCGGCTTGACGGGCTAATTTGCCAGTTCCCAAAGTAACTTGACGATTACCGCCAAGATCGAAGGTTACGTTTATAGGTTGTGTTAACATAATTTATTGTTTGAAGGAGTGAAAAAACAACTATTCCCAACTACAAAAAGATGTGAGTTGGGAATGGTTTTATAAACATTTGAGAAGAATTATTTTCTCAGACCTAGCTTTTCAATTAATGCGCGGTAACCAGTAAGGTTATGCTTTTGCATATAAGTTAATAAACGCTTACGCTGACCAACCATTTGCATCAAACCACGTTGGGTAGAATGGTCGTGTTTATTGGCTTGCAAGTGCTTAGAAATGTGCGCAATGCGCTCAGTTAAAATGGCTACTTGTGCTTCAATAGAACCTGTGTTGGTTGCTTTTCCACCGTACTCAGCAAATATGCTGGCTTTTTTTTCTGTTGTTAAATAAGGCATCTCAAAAATTTTTTTTACTCCAGAATTGGAGGCTTTCTTTTTTTTATTCGCGCAAAGGTACAATTTTAACTGAAAAAATACCAATTTTTAGGCTTTTTTTTAGCTCTAATTATAATGAACGATGATTAAATACGAAAAAGTTAATAATTACGTTTAAATGTAATAGTTATGCAGCATAAAAATAATTAATCTGTCATGAACTTAATAAACAAATTTTTTAATTAATTTTTTGTAAAACAATGTTTGCTGTAACCATTTTAGGCAACAATTCTGCACTGCCTGCATACGATAGGCATCCTACTGCACAAGTGGTTACTTTAAATGATCAGATTTTATTGATTGATTGCGGTGAAGGTACTCAAATGCAATTATCGAGATACAAAGTAAAGAGAGGGAAATTGAATCATATTTTTATCTCTCATTTGCATGGAGATCATTATTTTGGATTGATTGGATTAATTACAAGCATGGGGTTATTGGGAAGAGAGCAAGCACTTAATTTATATGCTCCTCCAGGGTTAGATGAAATTATTGCACTGCAACTAAAAGTTGCAGTAACTTCTCTCCCATTTGAATTAGTTTATCATTCATTGGAAAAAGCAGAATTGTTAATCGACGATACTAAATTTTCAGTTGAGTGTTTCAGCACCCAACATCGTATACCTTGTTGGGGTTTTGTTGTTAGAGAAAAAAAGCATGGCCGAAAAATTAATAAAGAAAAAGTACTTGAATTTGAAATTCCTTCATCGTATTATAATGCTTTAAAAAATGGAAATGATTACACAACTAAAGATGGTGATATAATTCGGAATGATCAAGTTACTATTGCAAACACGCCTGCAAGAAGCTATGCTTTTTGTGCAGATACTATTTACGACGAAGAAATTGCGTCAATTACCAAAGACGTTTGTTTATTGTACCATGAAGCAACTTATCTAAAAGATTTTGCCGATCGAGCTGCTGAAAGATTTCACTCTACAACAGTTCAAGCAGCAACAATTGCTAAGAAAGCAAATGCAAAACAATTATTGTTAGGACATTTTAGTAGTAAATATGAGCACCTCGACGAATATTTAAAAGAGGCTATAGAAATTTTCCCGAATACGCAATTGGCAATTGAGGGGGTTAGTTTTTTAGTAAGGCATTAGGAATTGGTTATTGCTAAATCAGAATGCTGCAATTTTTTTTAATACTGGTATTCCTTTAGATTCAAGTATTACAATAGCCACTTCAGTTGCTTCAATTGGATAAGGAAATAAAATAATTCTTTTGCTTCCTACCGTTGTTATTTTCTGTTGAAATTTAGATTCTCCACTATTACTTACTGTAATATTAATAGAACTAATTTTTTGTACATATTTTAAATCTTCTTCAATTATTAATCCCTTTATTAACACAGGCTGTTTTAGTATATAATACCAAGAGTAGGGTTTTCGTAAATTTCTTTTATC
This sequence comes from Sphingobacteriia bacterium, assembly GCA_043743375.1. Taxonomy (GTDB): domain Bacteria; phylum Bacteroidota; class Bacteroidia; order Chitinophagales; family Chitinophagaceae; genus Sediminibacterium. Next base: position 196 of record JAYTXG010000131.1, on the reverse strand, counting down.
AGGTTCGCCAATATTTACATTTGCACGCTTCAATAAATTGGGTTGCTCAAAAATAATTCTCATTTCTTTGAAGCCCATTAATGCCATTGAATCGCTTGGATGAATTAATCCTCTTGTATCTGGCGGTACATTGAGCAATAAATTTGCGCCTCTTCCAACTGTATTTAAATAAATCTCCATTAACTCACTCGGCGAT
>JAYTXG010000130.1:0-12267 GCA_043743375.1 Sphingobacteriia bacterium | reverse complement strand
GACTTTCGAGCGTTCTTGTTAACTTACTAAGTGTTTTATTTTTTGTAGGAATTATTCCTAGTTATGTTTTAAAACACCCCGATAGCGGATTATCATTTTTTACTAAAAACAATATTGGTATTGGTTATTACTTATTAGGAAATTTAGCAGGTAGTATACTAACATTTGTTTTACTATGGAAGGAGTTCAACCAAATTAAATTTCAATTTAGTAATGAGATATGGAATAAAGTTATGAGCTATAGTTATCCTTTAATTATAGTAGGAATGGGGGGTATGGTGAATGATATGTTGAGCAGATTAATATATCAACATGTAGTAGATCTTCCGGTAGAAGCTGCTAAACACGAATTGGGAATATTTGGAAATATATATCGAATCGCTGTACTAATTACCATTTTAATTCAGGCTTTTAGAATGGCTGCTGAGCCATTTTTCTTTAAACAAAGCGGAGAAGAAAATGCGCAAAAAGTGTATGCCAGGGTGATGAAATTTTTTGTAATAGCCTGTTGTTTTATGTTTTTGTTCATTAGTTTATTTATCGAAATATTTGCTTGGTTGTTTAACGCCATTCACAAACCGTTGTGGACAGAAGGCTTGTACATAGTACCATTACTGGCTTTAGGAAATATTTTTTTAGGCATTTATTATAATCTAAGTATTTGGTATAAGCTAACTGATAGAAATAAAATGGGCGCTTATATAACTATTGCAGGAGCGTTAATTACTATTGGTTTAAATATTGTGTTGATTCCTAAGCTCCATTATTTAGGCGCAGCAATAGCTACCTTTAGTTGTTACTTTTTTATGATGGTAGCCAGTTATTTTATGGGGCAACGTTACTATCCTGTTCCTTATCCTATCAAAAAATTAATTACCTACTTAGTAGTAGTTTGTATTTTATATGCAGTGCATAAATTAATATTATTTTTCTTCCCTTATTTATCGGTGGGCATCATTATAGGAATTATTTTTATTGGATTATTTAGTTGGCTGATAATTTGGGCGGAGAAGAAAGAATTGGAACGAATACCTTTTCTTAAAAAAAGATTACTATTTTAATTCTACTAATAACTCATAATTCATAATTCATAACTCATAACTCTTAACTCCTAATTCATAACTCTTAATTCATAACAATGGCAGAAGATTTATCAATTCATATTGGTACCAAAGAACAACAATACAAATCATTGATTCCACAAATAAAGGGGCTGTTAGCAGGAGAATCCGACTTAATTGCCAACCTCGCAAATGTAGCAGCTGCTTTAAAAGAACAGTTTGGGTGGTTTTGGGTAGGGTTTTATTTAGTAAAAAATGACCAGCTAGTATTGGGGCCGTTTCAGGGCCCTGTGGCATGTACCAGAATAGCAAAAGGAAGAGGTGTTTGTGGCACAAGTTGGTTAAAAGCAATAACATTAATTGTACCTGATGTAGAAAAGTTTCCTGGGCATATTGCTTGCAGCAGCATTTCTAAATCAGAGATTGTAGTTCCTATAATATTAAAAGGAAATGTTATTGGGGTATTAGATGTAGACAGTAGTGAATACAATAGTTTTGATGAAACAGATCAGCGGTTTTTAGAGCAAATAATTCAGCTAATTGAGCTTTAAATAAAAAATTAGTACCTTTACAATATTCATATACTCTCTCGGTTAGGCTGGTATCTACTTCAGTGACAAGGTAATCCCATTAATAGTTAGGTTATATAGCACCTTAAAATTAGGTGTTCATTTTTAAATACATTTTGTGTTATTCAAACAATTACAATTAATTGAGCCCATTTTAAAAGCGCTCGAAGTAGAAGGGTATACTACCCCCACCCCAATCCAACAACAAGCAATTCCTTTGGCTTTAGAAGGCAGAGACTTACTTGGTTGTGCTCAAACAGGAACTGGTAAAACAGCGGCATTTGCAATTCCGATTTTACAATTAACTTATCAAGCTATACAAAACGGCAATCGATCTAAATCAATTAAAGCATTGGTATTAACTCCAACAAGAGAGTTGGCTATACAAATAGATGAAAGCTTTGCAGCTTATGGCAAATACCTCTACTTAAAACACCAAGTTGTTTTTGGTGGTGTATCTCAAGTACCTCAAGTGAATGCATTACGCAATGGAGTAGATATTTTAGTAGCTACCCCTGGTAGATTATTAGATTTAATGCAGCAAGGATATATTCGTTTACACGAAATAAATTTCTTTGTATTAGATGAGGCAGATCGTATGTTGGATATGGGATTTATTAATGACGTTAAAAAAATTGTAGCCAAACTTCCAGCAAAAAAACAAACCCTATTTTTTTCGGCTACCATGCCAACAGAAATCGAAAAATTATCTGCTACCCTTTTACATAATCCTGCAAAAGTAGAAGTTACTCCACCTGCTACTACTGTAGAAAAAATAGAGCAAGCAGTATATTTTGTAGAGAAAGATTATAAAAAACACTTACTCATTCATTTACTGAAAGATACCTCTATTCAAACGGCATTGGTATTTACCAGAACCAAACATGGTGCCGATAAAGTGGTAAAAGAATTAGTAAGAGTAGGTATTTCAGCAGAAGCCATTCATGGTAATAAATCACAAAATGCCCGCCAAAGAGCGCTCAGTAATTTTAAAGCAGGGTCAACAAGAATATTAGTTGCAACAGATATTGCTGCAAGAGGTATTGATGTAGATCAGCTTTCTCATGTATATAATTATGAGTTACCCAACGTGCCAGAAACATATGTGCATAGAATTGGAAGAACGGGAAGAGCTGGAGCAAGTGGAATGGCCGTTTCTTTTTGCGATTCAGAAGAAAGAGCTTATTTGAAAGATATCGAAAAACTCATTAAAATTAGCTTGCCTGTGGTAAAAGAACATGAATTTGTTTCTTCCATACCTCTGAATGCTGTAGTTAAAACACAACCTACCAAGTCGCCTACTAGAGGAAGGTTTAGAGAACAAAGAGGCAGCTACAATAGGAATTCAACAAATAGGTCATCTCAAAATAGATAATTAGTTGGCTTAACAATATTGCTTAATTTAGTACGATGATTAAGCAATATTGTTTACTTATTTTTTTCACCCTCAGCGTGGTTTTAATTCATGCACAAGCAAATCAAGCTTATTTTCCATCTGCACAAAAATGGGAAAAAAGATTGCCAGAAAGTCTCGGTTTAAATAGTGTCAAAATTCAACAGGCTGTAGATACTGCAAAATATTACGAGACTAAAAATCCTCGCAATATGGAAATTAATCATTACCAAACATTTGGGAAAGAACCTTTTGGAGAAGGCATTGGTCCTTTTGAAGAAAGGGGTGATGAAACTGGAATAATTATTTATAAAGGATATATCATTGCAAGTTGGGGAGACACTAAGAAATGCGATATGACGCACAGTGTAACAAAAAGTTTTCTTTCAACTATAGTAGGTCTTGCCATTGAAAAAGGATTGATACAATCGGTTAAAGATAAAGTGGTTGATTATGTTCCTCCTATCGAATTATTTAATACATCAACAGTAAATAAACCAGCATCCCTTTTCGGATTGCCTGAATTATTGTATCCTTTTAATTCTGAACACAATAAAACGATTTCATGGGAAACCATGTTGAACCAAACCAGTGACTGGGAAGGAACACTTTGGGGTAAGCCAGATTGGGCAGACAGGCCAGATATAGATCCATCGAAATGGTATAACAGAAAAAGGAATATGCCAGGAACTGTTTTTGAATACAATGATGTAAGGGTAAATGCATTGGCCTTAGCAGTTACCAGTGTTTGGAGAAAACCATTGCCACAAGTATTGAAACAATATATCATGGACCCAATAGGGGCTTCCAATACCTGGAGATGGACCGGATATAGAAACTCATGGATTGTTTTAGACGGCAATCCAGTTCAAAGTATAAGTGGGGGCGGCCATTGGGGTGGCGGTATGTTTATAAACGCAGAAGACATGGCAAGATTTGGATTGCTAACTTTAAGAAAGGGAAATTGGAATGGACATCAATTAATTGATAGCTCTTTTATAAAGACTGCAACAACTCCTACAGCTGTGAAAAAAGATTACGGTTATATGAATTGGTTTTTAAACACACAAAAAGAAACTTTACCAAGTGCTCCAACAAATGCTTTTGCTCATATTGGAAATGGAAATAATGTTATTTATGTAGATCCCACAAATGATTTAGTAGTAGTTTTAAGATGGATTGATGGGAAAGGAATGGATAAAACAATCAAACAAATTTTATCGGCATTTTAAGTTTAAAAAATATGTTGTTAAATAACAATGAAATTGATGCAATTAAAGAGATGAATGAATCATTAATATCTCAAAATAATCAATTATTAAAAACACAGCATGCATTAGAAAAGAAAATTATACAACTAAAAGAGTTTGCAGGAATCATCACACATGATGTAAGAGGCCCAGCACATAACATTCATAAAATGTTGGAAATGTATGAAACCTCTACTGACCCTGAAATAAAAACGGCTACTTTTGATTATCTTAAAAAGGTTAGTACTGATTTAACTAAAAACTTACATGAACTTATTCAAATTTTACAAATTCATTTAGAAAAAGATATTCCTGTTTCAGAATGCAGTTTTGAAGAAGTAATTGATAGTGTTTGTTTGCAATTAAAAGAAACAATACAACAAAAAGATGCTGTAATAAATATTGATATTAAAGCAGCTACAATAGTTTACCCACGAATTTTTTTACAGAGTATACTATATAACTTGTTAAGTAATAGTCTAAAATATACGCAGCCCAATTTAGCTCCAGCTATTGAAATAGCTACTTTTTTTGAAGCAGGAAGCATCATTCTCATTGTAAAAGACAATGGTTTGGGCATTGATATGACTAAATTTGGACACCTATTATTTAAGTTCCAAAAAAGCTTTCATAGTGGTTTTGAAAGTAAAGGGATTGGTCTATACCTCATCAAAAATCAGATTGAAGATAGGGGAGGCAATATATCTGCCAATAGCGATCCTAGTATTGGAACCATTTTTACTGTTCGTTTTTAGTAAAAAACCCTATTTTTGCCGCCTCCATTGCGGATGTGGCGAAATTGGCAGACGCACTAGACTTAGGATCTAGCGCCGCGAGGCATGTAGGTTCGACCCCTATCATCCGCACAAAACCGCTCTTTTAGAGCGGTTTTTTTATGCGAAACCCCTACCTTTGCATCCCGAAATTTAAGTTTTAAAAAATAGTTATGGCTACAATCACAAGAGAAAACATTGGCTTATTAAATGATAAGCTTACCGTTACAATTGCAAAAGACGACTACATTAAAGGTTTTGACCTTAATTTAAAGAAGCATGCTAAAACTGCTAATATTCCTGGTTTTAGAAAAGGAATGGTTCCAGCTGGTTTGGTAAAGAAAATGTATGGTCAGAATGTTTTTACAGACGAAGTACTACGTACAGTTGAATCAGAACTTAACAAATACATGTCTAAAGAAGCTATTGATATTTTTGCTCAGCCACTACCATTAGATAATGATGCCCGCACACTAGATATGAATAAGCCAGAAGATTATGTTTTTTCTTTTGAGATTGGGTTAAAACCTGCTTTAGAAATAAATATGCAAGGCATTAACGTAAAGCGTTATGTTATTGATATCACTGAGAAAATGATTGATGAAGAAGTTGCTCGATTACAAACTCGTTTTGGAAAAATGACAGAACCTGAAATTGTATCAAACCAAGAAAACGTTTTAAATGTAACATTTACAGAAGCTGATGCAAATCAGGCTGTTATTGAAAATGGAGTTAATAAAGACAACTCAGTCTTAGTAAAATACTTTGCAGAAGATTTTAGAAAAAATTTAATGGGTAAGAAAAACAACGACACTGTTTTTTTACAAATTAATAAAGCATTCGAAGACAAAGAAGCAGAAACTATTTTAGCAGATTTAGGATTAACCAAAGAAGATGGCAATCGTTATTTTAATATGTTAATTACAAAAGTTGGATTAGTAGAAAAAGCCGAAATGAATGATGAGTTTTTCTTAGCTGCTTATCCAAATACCGATGCAATTAAAACAGAAGCCGATCTCAGAAATGAAATTAAAGTTGAGATTGCTAAATACTATGATCAATCTGCAAAAAATCAAATTCATGACCAGATTTACCACCATTTATTAGATGATGTTAAGATGGAATTTCCAGAGAATTTTTTAAAGCGTTGGTTACAAACTGGTGGCGAAAAACCAAAAACTGCCGAAGAAGCAGCCAATGAATATCCAAGTTTTGTAACCCAGTTAAAATGGACTTTAATTAGCACTCAACTTAGTCAGGATAATAAAATAGAGGTACTTCCTGAAGACATTCGCAATTTTGCCAAAATGCAGTTGTTTAGCTATATGGGCGGACAATTAGGTGCACTTGGTGATAACCAACAATGGGTTGATGACTATGCAAATAGAATGATGCAAGACAAAAAGTTTGTAGAAGATAGCTACCACAGAATTAATGCGGAAAAGCTTTTCGGAGTAATTGAAACGCAAGTAACTGCAAAAGATGAATCAATAAGTGTTGAAGACTTTACTAAGATGGTTGAAAATCATCATCATTAATTAATTAGCCAATATACTAGAACCAGCCAAGTGCTGGTTTTTTTATGCCTATACTTAAGTTCCTTCCTTTTTAATTAATTCATGTTTTTCTAACATGTTTTTAATAACCCCGATCATGTATTTAGCAATTTTTTTGTTCAAAAAAAACTTAGCTACAATCATTACAATAACACGCCAGAATCCGCTAATTGGAAATGCATATATTAACAATAATTCTATTCTTTTTTTAATTGCTGATTCATAATTATTCAACTTTTCAGCAGCTATAGTTGGCCAATGATTTCCTGAACTAAAAATGGGCATTGGATAATATCCAGCCTCGATTGGTTTAAAAATAGGAATGATTTGGTAAGAATCATCATGAAATGATTTGAATTTATTTATATCAATTCCTTCATAACCATCACTAAATATGGGGTTCTTTTTTAAATTAGCTGCTGGAATTGTAAAATAATTTCTAAGAAACATTTCGCAATTATACCTGCCTAAATAATAATCATGAATTCTAAATTCTTTGTTCATAAACCCACTGAATCCATCAAAAGCACCACAAGCAATAGCTTTACTACCTTCAATTTTTTTACCAATATCATCTCCAGATAAAGCAGGTCTGGTTGGAGCAATTAAAAATTGTCCGGACTTGAAAGGAGACATCGCATCAATTAAAGGGGCTGGCTTGGCGCGCATTTGTTGTGTCATTGCATTTAACGTGTATCCAATAGTTGGAAATAATTGTTGGTTGATATTAAATGCGGAAGGCAATTCACTCGGAAATGGATCGATCATTAAAACTGCACTTTTAAAAAGATTAAATGAATTTTGATCTTCAATTAAAGTTTGCTTTGTTATCTCACTTAATAATTGCTTTACTTTTTCGAATGGTTCATTATTAATTAATCCACCATCTACATTTTGAGTAAAAACTGGGTTTTTATCATTTAAATGGTCGGTTGATTTTGTTTGATTTAACCAAGGGTTTTGTGTAATTGTTTCTTTTGTTCTTTTTAATATCCGAGATTTTAATCCAATAGGAAAAGCTCCCGTTGCCATTGCTGCATCTTGAGCAACTGAAGTATTGGTACCTGTTTTAAAGCACAAAGGCATCCATCCATCATTATTATACTTTGTTGTATTTAAATTAAAACAAGCATAATCATTATGTACCGACATATTATATCGGTTTTGCATTATTTCGCTATTAAAAGAAATATTGTATTTGAGACCCTCTAAATTAGTAAGTGTTGTAAACAATTTTAATTGATTGGCAATATAAGCGGGTGTTTCAATCCATTCTGCAGTGTTTATCTTTATTATTTTTTGTGCAACGTCATCTATAAAACTTGAGTTCATTAATGATTCTACCCGTTTACTATTTTCAATGTCTTTATGGTCAAGCATTAAACGAAACATATCATCGCCTAATAAATCTACCCAACTATGATAATATTTATTTTCGGGATGCACTTTTAATAGGTCTTCAGTAGATGGAATTTCTACTGTTTTTAAAGGCTGATTAATTGCTGATCCAGCAACAATTCCTGTCATACCACCAGCAGAAGCACCGCCAATTACGGATATGATTACGCGATGAGATGGGACGCCTAGTTTACCCCTTAATTTCTCCCATTCATGCAATGCTTCTAACAGAAAATCCATCACTCCTGCTGAGTAAGCACCTGCAGAAATGGCTCCTGCCATGCAAAGACCTATATGAAATGTTTTCTCAGCCATACATTAACAATTTATGTAATGTACGAAATTAATTAAAAGGCCTTTTAATTAAACCCATTGTTTAACCGAATTTTTTGTGGTGGACGGGTAAAAAAGTTAGTAACAGTATGCCCTTTTGGCGGAAATTAACTATTTGCATAAAATTTGAACTACAGCGTGATAGATATGACAAAAGACTTATCTTCAAAAAGAAAAATTAAAATATGAATATTGGAAAAGAATTTGATAAATATGCAGTAAAGCATCAAGGTATTAGTAGTGCTGTATTGCATAACTATAGAGCATTCGGACAACCAACCAATTTAACCCCTTATATTATTGAAGAGCGCCCCATGAATGTAGCTAGCATGGACGTGTTTAGTAGATTGATGATGGATAGGATTATTTTTTTAGGCGAAGGAATTAATGATTATGTAGCTAACATTGTTACTGCACAGTTATTATTTTTAGAGAGTACCGATCGTGGAAGAGATATTCAGATGTATATTAATAGTCCGGGTGGCAGTGTTTATGCGGGTCTTGGAATTTATGATACCATGCAATTTATTGGTCCTGATGTTGCAACAATTTGTACGGGTATTGCAGCAAGTATGGGCCAGATACTATTATGTGCTGGTGTTGAAGGAAAAAGAACTGCTCTAAAACACAGTAGAGTTATGATGCATCAGCCTAGTGGGGGAATTGGGGGTCAAGCTACTGATATAGAAATTACTGCTCGTGAAATTAAAAAGTTAAAGCTAGAGCTTTATGCCATAACTGCAAATCATACCAATAAAACGATAGAAATAATTTCTAGAGACAGTGATCGCGATTTTTGGATGACAGCTGCTGAAGCAAAAGAGTATGGATTAGTAGATGAAGTATTGCTAACAAATCCAAGGAAAGAAAAGAAAGGATAGATAAAATAATATACAACCTCAATTAATTTAATAATAGATTAAACAAAAAGAAATGATAGAATCAACATATATAATGAATCCTTATCTGAACATTGATGAAGATGAACATGAAGAAAAAGAAGCCAAGCCAGAACCAATGGGTAGTTTTTTAACGAAGAAGATGGAAAAGATGTTTTTTGAAAAAAGAACAGTCTATTTATGGGGAGTAGTTGATGATAAATCTGCAAGAGATATTGTAAGTAAATTATTGGTATTGGATGCGGACAAACCAGGAGAAGAAATTAAATTATTTATTAATAGTCCGGGTGGAGTAGTAACCAGTGGAATGGTAATGTATGATACAATGGAAATGATTAAGAGCCCAGTAAGTACAATATGTATGGGTTTAGCGGCCAGTATGGGATCTATTTTATTAAGTGCGGGCACAAAGGGCAAAAGGTTTATTTATCCGCATGGGGAGGTAATGATACATCAGCCTAGTTTAGGTGGATATTTTCAAGCTACAAGTGCTGATATAGAAATTCAAGCCAACCAAATTAAAAAAACCAAGGAATTGGGGGCCAATATTCTAGCAAAAAATTGTGGAAAAACATTCGAGCAAATTATGGCTGATTTTGATCGTGATTATTGGATGGACGCAGATGAAGCAGTTGCTTATGGTATTGTAGATGGCATTTTAAAGCAGATTTAAGCTCTAGAGAAGCACATTTTACCTAATTTATATCATTAATTGAGTTTAGCTAAGCTGAACTATTGTAGCTTTACACTATGGCAAAAACATCCATATTACATTGCTCATTCTGCGGCAGAAGTAGAGATGAGGTTAAAATTTTGATAGCTGGTCAAGAAGGGCATATTTGTGAGAATTGCGTAGACCACGCACAAGAAATAATTGAACAAGAGTTAAATAGCAAAAAAGATGCTTCTGGTAATAGCAATTCTAACTTTAAATTAAATATTAGAAAACCGCTAGAAATAAAAAAATTCTTAGATGAATATGTAATAGGTCAGGACGATGCTAAGAAAATTTTATGTGTGGCTGTTTACAATCATTTTAAAAGAATTAATTACAAGCAGATTTCAGAAGATGTAGAGATTGAGAAGAGTAACATCATCATGGTGGGTGAAACTGGAACGGGTAAAACCTTATTGGCAAAATCTTTAGCGCGACTATTAAATGTTCCATTTGCAATTGTAGATGCAACGGTATTTACAGAGGCAGGTTATGTTGGGGAAGATGTAGAAAGTATGCTTACAAGATTATTACAAAACTGTAATTATGATGTAGCTGCTGCAGAGAGAGGCATTGTTTATGTTGATGAATTAGATAAAATAGCTCGTAAGGGCGATAATCCATCTATAACTAGGGATGTAAGTGGAGAAGGCGTTCAGCAAGGATTATTAAAAATGTTAGAAGGAACCGAAGTATTGGTTCCGCCTCAAGGAGGAAGAAAGCATCCAGATCAAAAAATGATTAAAGTAGACACTAAAAATATATTATTTATTTGTGGGGGTGCTTTTGATGGAATTGATAAAGTAATTGCAAGAAGAGTCAACACCAACGCAATTGGATTTAGTATTAATAAAGCAGAACAAGAGCATCAAAGAAAAAATTTATTACAATTTATTAATGCACAAGATTTAAAGAGTTTTGGCTTAATTCCAGAGCTATTAGGTAGGCTTCCAATAGTTACTTATTTGAATCCATTGGATGAAGAAACACTCAGAAGTATTCTTACTGTTCCAAAAAATTCATTAATAAAACAATATACTCAGCTGTTTCAAATGGAGGGTGTAGAATTGGTTATTGAAGAAGAAGTACTGAATTATATGGTTAAAAAAGCACTTGAATATAAATTAGGAGCGCGTGGATTAAGAAGTATTTGTGAAAGTATACTTACAGATGCAATGTTTGAAATACCTGGCACTGAAACTAAAAAATTAACCATTAATTTAGTATACGCCGAAAAGATGTTCAATAAAAGTAAGTTGAGTTCATTAAAAGTAGCATAAAGAGTAAAAAAAATATTTTATGAAAGAACTTTTAGATAAATTAATGAGTGAAGCCAAATTAGATGCTGCTCAAGCTCAAAAAGCAATTGAAACAATTGCAACATTTGTAAAAGAAAAATTTCCAATGTTAGGAGGTGCTGTAGATCAGATATTTGGTGCTGGAAATAAAAATGATGAATAAGTGATTAATCTTGAAGGACAATGGTAAATGTGCTTCCTTTTCCTAATTCACTCTCAATACATAATTTTCCGCCTTGTCTATTAATTAAATCACTACAAAGCATTAATCCGAAACCGCTTCCTTTTTCGAGAGCTGTTCCCGCCGTTGTATAATATTGTTTAGCTAATACTTTTTGAATGGTTTCAGCAGTCATACCAATTCCTGAATCTTGAACAATAATTTCTGTTTGACTATTAAAGTGTTTACCAATTACATAAATTGTTCCATCTTGAGGAGTAAATTTTATTGCATTGCTAACTAAATTGCGCATTATTATACGAATCATTTCTTTATCTGCGAATACCAACAAATCGGCATCAATCAAATTATTGAAATTAATATTTTTTCGTTTCAATAATAATTTATTCTCTTCTACTAATACTTTTACGATAGCAAAGAGAGGTATTTTCATTTTTTCAACATTTTTCCCCATCATTTGCCCTTTTAACCAAAATAATAAATTATCGAGTAAAGAAGTTGTAGTCATATATTGCATTTCGAGCTGAAGCAAGAGTATTTTTGCTTCATCAGGAGGAACCATATCTTGATTTACTAGGTTAAGTATTCCTTTCGTATTTACTAAAGGATTTCTAAGGTCGTGAGAAATTATTGATAATAACTTATCCTTGGTTTTATTATCTATTTCTAATAAAATATTTTGTTCAGAAATTTCCTTGTTCAGTGCTCCTAATTCAAACACTTGGGTTTCAATTAAACCATTTTTAGCTTTTAATTCTCTGCCAAGTTGTTTTTGTGATTGAAAACTTAAGAATACCATGATCACAAGTGCTGCAAACACTATCAAAATAAAAGTTCCAAC
>JAYTXG010000129.1:0-2024 GCA_043743375.1 Sphingobacteriia bacterium | reverse complement strand
GCCAGATTAGTAGATGCCATTGCTCAAGGTTTAGAACAAAGCATGGAGCAACATCCGAACCTTATTTTAATGGGACAAGATATTGCAGAATATGGCGGCGCATTTAAAATTACGGAAGGCTTTGTAGAAAAATTTGGAAAGCAAAGAGTTCGCAATACACCACTCTGTGAAAGTGCAATTGTTGGTGCTTGTTTAGGCTTGAGTTTAGAAGGATTTAAATCGGTAATGGAAATGCAATTTGCCGATTTTGTAACAGTTGGCTTTAATCAAATTGTAAATAACTTAGCAAAAATTCATTACCGCTGGGGGCAAAATGCCGATGTAGTAATTCGAATGCCAACAGGTGGTGGCGTTGGTGCTGGTCCATTTCATTCGCAAAGTAATGAAGCATGGTTTACTCATGTACCTGGCTTAAAAGTGGTGTACCCCTCTAATCCGCAAGACGCAAAAGGATTATTAATTGCTGCAATCAATGATCCCAATCCGATTTTATTTTTTGAACATAAAGGATTGTATAGAAGTGTGAACGGACCATTACCAACTAACTATTATGAAGTTGAAATAGGCAAAGCTTTATTGGTAGGGGAAGGTGATGATATTAGCATCATAACTTATGGTGCTGGTGTACATTGGGCTGTTGAATTTCAGTTAGCAAATCCAGCAATATCATTAACCATTCTCGACTTAAGAACCTTATTCCCACTGGATTACGAAGGAATTAAACAAGCAGTTAAAAAAACAGGGAAGGTTTTGTTATTGCATGAAGACACACTTATTGGCGGTATTGGTGGAGAAATAAGTGCATGGATTAATGAGCATTGTTTTGAATATTTAGATGCGCCGATAATGCGTTGTGGTTCGTTAGAAACTCCTATTCCTTTTAATATTGAACTAGAGAAAAATTTTATGGCCAAGAGTAGATTAGCGAATACAATCGAAAAATTATTACATTATTAATACTAAATATTATTTCTTTATGAAGCAAATTAAAAGCTGGGGTTTATTTATATTAAGTAGTTTGTTGTGTTCACAAATTTTTGCACAAAGCAATCCTAATGCTTCTTATACACCGCCTGTATTTAACGACCTCAAACGTGCAGAAAAAATAAAAGTGCTAGCCCCTGTTATCAAAAAAATGTACAACGATTTTGCACAAGCCAATCATTTCCCTGGATATGCTTATGGAATTATGGTTGATGGAGAATTGGTGGTGAGTGGCAATAATGGTTATACAGATATTGAACAGAAAATACCTGCAACAACTAGTTCTATGTTTAGAATTGCTTCTATGAGCAAAAGCTTTACTGCAATGGCTATTACTAGATTACGCGACAATGGAAAATTGAAATTAGATGACCCTATATTTATGTATATTCCTGAATTTGCTGGACAAGGTCTTACAAAAGATGCAGGTGAAATTACTATCAGACATTTACTAACACATGCTGCCGGATTTCCAGAAGATAATCCTTGGGGCGACAGGCAATTAGCGGATACGGATGAAGAACTAATTGCGTTAATAAAAAAAGGAATCAGCTTTTCTAATGCAAATGGTATAGCTTATGAGTATAGTAATTTAGGTTTTGCAACTTTAGGATTAATTATTAAAAGAGTTACAGCCATTCCTTATAGCGAATACATTCAAACGCAAATATGGAGAAGATTGGGTATGCAAGCATCTTGGGAATACAGCAAAGTGCCCAAAGAACAATTAGCTAAAGGATATAGATGGATTAATAATAATTGGAGAGAAGAAGCTTTGTTGCACGATGGAATTTACGGAGCAATGGGTGGAATGATTACTTCTATTGAATCGTTTGCAAAATATGTTGCATTGCACCAGCAAGCATGGCCAGTAAGGAATGATGCAGAAAATGTTATCATCAACAGAAGCACCATCAGAGAAATGCAACAGCCCTGGAATTTTAATTCACTCAATCCTAATTTTAAATATTCAGATGGAAGGGTTTGTGCAACTACAACTGCTTACGGCTATGGATTAGCAGTACTTCGCGACTGTGATA
>JAYTXG010000128.1:0-4476 GCA_043743375.1 Sphingobacteriia bacterium | reverse complement strand
CACAACATACATGGGTGTTTTCTGATTGTTTTTATCTTTCAACGACATACTAGTAATGTAGTCAGTAATATATTGACCCCATGAAACTGTTGCTGATTGTATTCCCGACTCTTCTCTATTTGCAATATCACCTCCTGAAATTACGGCATCAATAAATCCAATGGACTTTCCGGCCTGAATACCTCCGTCGTTAGGTAATGATAAAGCAGTAAGTGTGTTCATTTTAGTGACCAATGCAGCATTAACAACTTTTGCATCAACATTTGCGGATCCTTGGAAATTTGTTTTAACTAAACCATAGTGTTGGTCAGATGTAAATACAAACTGGATAAGGTTACTATTGTTAGTAGTGGTTGTATTATTAGGATCGGCTTTGGAACAGTTGGTTAATGAAAAGAACATCGCAAAGAGGGGGAATAACATCATTAATTTACTTTTCATAAGTGTGGTTAAAGAAGGTTGGTATTGCATGAAAACAATAATTTCGTGTAAAGATTACATTTAAATTATTATTCAAGTGTTATCATACTATTAATTCGGGAGAAAATCATTTTCTAGTTTTTCATATTTGTTATAAATATATAAAATTAAAACTCCGAGTAAAACAGCAACTACAGTTATGGCTGTATTTAAAATGCCCTCAATATTAAATGAAAGCTTAATTAATATTGTTGAAATGATAAAACCTGAATTTCTAATAACTTGATTAAATTTATCTGTATGCAAAAAAGAAAAAAGCAGTAGCAGAACATCTACTAAAATAAGAATCGTAAAAAATTCATCAAAAAATATTTTGTTGGTGTTTTTGATTGAAAATTCAGTTTGGTTTAACAAATAAAAATTTTCGTACACCCAAAAGCTAAGGTTGTAAATAGCTAAAACAATAAATATAGGAACCAATATTGTGGCAACAATATTTTTTATATTGATAAAATTTCTAACTTCGGAAGAAATTTCTTGTTTTGGTTTAGAGTCAACAATTTTATAAAAAAAATAAATCAAATAAAATAAAATTAATACTGCAATAACATCTAGCGTAAATAAAAGGTTGTTTTGTTTGCTAAACCAATTATCTGTGAATTCTAGTTTGTAAAAATCTTTAAAAATTCTTCGAATAATAATTAAAGTGATAATTTCATACTGCTTGCCAATATATTTTGTGGTAGATTTTGGTAAATAATAAACCAGTAGGTATGCTTCATAAAGTAAGATGAAGGAAAAAGGAGTATAAATAGCAACCATCGGATTTTTTAGAAGCCCTGAAAAATCATCGAACTTTATCCATTTTAAATCTACAAAAGCAATTAATACTAAATGAAATAAGAAACTAGCTATCGCGATGTAAATAATTATTTTTTCACTTTTTTCTTTGGTTTTTTCCGATAAAAACTTAGTAAATAAAAAATTAAAAGTATTGTTTACAGAATTCATTTTTATAATTTTATTATCAATTTTTAAAAATAGAAATTAATTCCCAACTCCTAAAATGATGAGTGCCTATTTCAATACAAAACACCCAGTTACACTTATTTTGTTGTTTACATTAATAGGTTAAATCACAATTTACGGTATTAAAGAATTCACCAGCAATTATGTTTAAGGGTTCCGTATTAATGGAGTTCTTTGATTGGATAAAGATGATAAAGCAAAAAGTATTGTGTTAAATAGTTCTGGCATCAATTGCATAACGGTAAAAGGCCTTTTTATTCTTGGTATTTTTTGCTCTTTATTGTAGTTGGCATAGTTGATTGATAATTCATCTGTAGAGCTAAAAATTGAAAGGACTTATTCTATTCGGTTAATCTTACCTATATTAATTTTAGTGTACTAATACAACGAGGATATCTACTTGCAAAACGATGACTTTTTTATAATTCCAATAAATTGGTTCATTCTTTTTAACATAAAATCCCCCAACAAAACTGTTGAGGGATGATTGATTATTTATTAACTAATCTAAAAAAAACTATTAATAACGATACATATCAGATTTGAAAGGTCCGTTTTTACTGATACCTAAATAGGTAGCTTGCTCTGTAGTTAACTCATCTAAAACAGCACCAACTTTTGCCAAATGCAAAAATGCTACCTTTTCATCTAAGTGTTTAGGCAATACATAAACTTTATTTTCATAGTTCTTATGATTTATCCACAACTCAATCTGCGCCAATGTTTGGTTAGAGAATGAATTACTCATTACAAATGAAGGATGCCCTGTTGCACAACCTAAATTTACCAATCGGCCCTCTGCTAAAACGATAACATCTTTACCTTCAATATTGTATAAATCAACCTGCGGCTTGATGGTATCTTTTGTATGTCCGTATTCGGTATTTAACCAAGCCATATCTATTTCTATATCAAAGTGACCAATATTACATACTATCGCTTTGTCTTTCATTAAACGAAAATGCTTTTCTGTAATCAAATCTCTACAACCAGATGCAGTAACAATAATGTCTGCTTCTTTAACTGCTTCAATCATTGGCTTTACTTCGAAACCTTCCATTGCTGCTTGTAATGCACAAATAGGATCAATCTCTGTTACAATAACTCTGCAACCTGCACCTTTTAATGATAATGCAGAACCTTTGCCCACATCACCATATCCACCAACAACTGCAATCTTACCAGCCATCATTACATCTGTAGCTCTACGAATAGCATCTACCAATGATTCCTGACAACCGTATTTGTTATCGAACTTAGATTTAGTAACTGAATCATTTACATTGATTGCAGGAATTGGTAAAGTGCCAGCAGCCATACGCTCATATAAACGGTGAACTCCTGTTGTAGTTTCCTCACTCAATCCTTTGATGTGTGAAATTAACTCAGGGTATTTATCAAAAACCATATTGGTTAAATCTCCACCATCATCCAAGATCATGTTTAATGGACGATCAGCTCCTCCAAAAAATAATGTTTGCTCAATACACCAATCAGATTCTTCTTGTGTTTGTCCTTTCCAAGCAAATACACCAATTCCCGCAGCAGCAATAGCAGCAGCTGCCTGATCTTGTGTAGAAAATATATTACAAGAACTCCATTTTACTTCTGCACCCAATGCAATTAGTGTTTCAATTAACACAGCAGTCTGAATGGTCATGTGTAAACAACCCGCTACACGAGCACCTTTTAATGGTTGTGAAGCTCCGTATTCTGCACGCAATGACATTAGACCTGGCATTTCAGCTTCTGCTAAACGGATTTCTTTTCTGCCCCAATCGGCTAAACTAAAATCAGCTACTTTGTGCTTGAGGCTGAAGTCGATAGATGTTGATAATGTAGACATAGATATTGTTTTATGAAGCACAAAGCTATATTTAAAGAATAAAATAGCATAATTATTAAAAAATAAAGAATAAATCGCTGTTATTTATATCTTTATAAGAATAAAACACCTGTTTGCTATGCCTAAACCTTCAATAAAAGCCGATTCCACTATTCCCGTTTCTTTAGACATTAAAGATCTCTCTATTTTAAAACTCTTGCAGCACAACGCTCGTATTACCGTTAAGGAAATTGCCGATCAAATATTATTAAGTACCACACCTGTGCATGAACGCATAAAACGAATGGAAGAGAACGGTGTAATTAAACAATACGCCACCTTAGTTGATCACACCAAAGTAAAAAAAGGATTGATGGTAATTTGCTATGTTTCTTTAAAACAACACGATAAAATACTAGGAGGGAAGTTCATTAAAAGAATGCACGAATTAAATGAAGTGATTGAGTGTTATAATATTTCAGGCGAGTTTGATTTTATGCTGAAAGTAGTTGCCGAAAACATGGACGCTTATTACGATTTTCATGTAAATAAATTAAGCCAGGCCGAAAATATCGGGCACGTACAATCAGTATTTGTAATGGGAGTGATTAAACAAACGCACGTACTCGTTTATTAAATCTAAATTATTAATTCTCACCCTTAGATTGTTGAAGGGTACATTGGGTCAAATCTTTATTCCCATTATATAGTCATCCATCACAAATCCGTGTTCTAATTCCAATACTTTTTCTTCAAGTATAGTAAAGCCATGTTTTAAATAAAAATTCGTTGCTTTATTTACTTTATTCACTTGTAAAATTAGTTGCTTGCCATCATTATTTTTTGCATGCTCTATTACCTTTAGCAGCAAAGCCTTTCCAGCACCAGTTTTTTGAATGTTTGGCAACACATATAATTTATTTAATTTAAAAATAGTATTCCCTTCATCTGATACCGATGCAAAACCAATTGGTACACCTTCTATTTCAAATAAATAAAATTGGTGACCGTCTGTAATTTGTTTTTCTAAAGAAGAAGAAGAGTACATTAGCTCCAACATGTAGGTTAATTGTGCAGCTGAAATAATATCACTGTAAGCTACAGGCCAAGTAGTTTGTGCAATATGTTGAATTGTTGAAAAATCTTTGTCAGTTGCTTTTCGAATCATATAAACAATATTAATAAAACCCAATGACTAATGC
>JAYTXG010000127.1:0-4953 GCA_043743375.1 Sphingobacteriia bacterium | reverse complement strand
ATAAGTTTTAAGTTTTGGTATTGGAGTAAATTTTGCAAATAGCATGGCTCTATCAAAATTATTTCCCATCCAATCTCCCAACGGGTAATTATATTGAGTGTAAAACTGTGCTGGAAGTAAGTTGCTGTAAACAAAAGGATTAACGTGTGTATATTCTCCTCCAATTGTTAAATAAGGAATGAATGCATCAGTTACAGAACCACCTATTGTATATCCTAATTGATTTCTAGCCTTTGCTCTATTAAAAATTTCTGAAACACGAATTTCGTCTATAAATAATGATCCATATAAATGCGTTTTCTTCAAGTGATTTCTAGAACTTACTTGTAAAAAAAACTGTCCATTTGATCCTGCATTGATGTTGTAATTACTTCTATTATTATCATATATTTTGAAGAAATTAATCGGAATTAAATAACCAATATCTATTTTATCGCTGTAAACAATAGATTCACCCATAGCAATATCTAATCCTTTTATTGGTTTAAAAACTAGTGTGTGAGATGCAATGAATTTTGGAATATACTGAATGCGAATATCGCCAGTACCTGTATTTATTGTACCGGTATTATAAGATGCATTTGAATCTATAACATTAGAATTCAGCCAAGCATGTGTGTAATTAAATGCCATCCATTTAAACGGTTTGTAATCTAATCGGATATAAGGATAAGTAGGTGATTTATCGGAGAATACCATTCTGCCATTTTCTCCATAACCCCATAATAGTTGATCTTTTCCTAAACTGATTGAGCCATTTTTCCATGAGTAACTTATACTTGCTCTTACCTCACTAAAATTTTGATTGGTAGAACTTGGATTAAATAATTGAATGATACCAGGTTCTGGACTTTCTTTACGAAATGTATCAATTCCACTTCCAATTTCTGTATAATCTCTATAATAAAATTGAAACCCAAAATGTTTTGATTGTCCCCAGAATTGAATACCATTACTCATTTGAGTAAAATTTTTTCCACTGCCCGAAATTTGGTATAGCCCACCAATTGGGTCTGCATTCAATAGAAAGTCTTTAGTATTGATGAATAAACCTCTCAAGCGTTTATTGGAATCTTTTTTTATTAGATAAATTTTCTCGGCATCTGATGCGCCAATTGGCTTAAATTCTTGTAGATAAAACCCTAATTCATTTTTTTCAATACGGCTAAGTTGGGTTGTTTTTTTTTCGAGTTCTTGCAATTGTTCTGCAATATATTGTCGACTCAAAGGACGAATAATATCCTGAAAATCAATCAATCCTTTTTGCGACATTCTGTTTAAATAATTGTACACTTCACTATTTGAATTCTCCCAAACAGTTTGCGCGTTGGTAGTAAGTGAGGAAAATGCAAATAATAAACCCAAAACCAAAAATCGTAATTTCATAATGCCGCAAAGTCCTTTTTGGGAGACTATACGAGGAAATAATTCATATCTCTTAATATGCGTTTTGATCACCTCTAATAATGTTGATGATGGTTTGTAAAATGATCTGACAATCGAGCCAGAAAGTCCATCTATGAATATAATATAAGTCGAAGTTTACCCTTCTTTGCATGTCTCCCAATTTTTTAGTTTCGCCTCTACATCCATTTACTTGCGCCCATCCACTGATGCCAGGTAATACGATGTGGCGCAACATATAATTTTCTACAGTATGCATCGATTCAATATTTAAAGGAGTTGGATGTGGGCGAGGACCAACAACAGACATATTCCCTAGTAATACATTTAAAAATTGTGGTAATTCATCTAAATTAGTTTGCCGCAGTATTTTTCCAATCAATGTTATTCTTGGATCGTTTTTTTGCGCCTGTTGGTATCTTCCATCTTCATCAACATCTACACTCTCTCTAATCATGGTGCGAAATTTGTAACAAATAATCTTTTCATTATTTAGCCCCCACCTTTCTTGCTTAAAAAATATGGCTCCTTTGGAGGTTAATTTAATAAGCAAAGCGATAAGCGGAAATAAAAAAAGGCCTATTGTTAAGAAAACAGTTAAAGAGAATAATATATCAAAGATTCTTTTTAATATTCGGTTTTGCCATTGATCTAGTGGTAATTCTAAAACGCTGATAGTAGGCATGATGCCTATATTATCTACTGCAATTGAAGAAGAAGCATATTGTTGCAAATCGGGTAATATGCGTACTTTGGTGCGATGGTAATCACATACTTCCATGCAACGTTGAATATTTTTGTAATCACTATTTGGTAAAGCAATTACTACTTCGTCAATTAATTCTGATTTTAAAACGTTGTTTAAAGCTTCAATATTTCCATAATATTTACACCCATTAATTTTTGCTGGTTTTTCATCAATCAGTCCAACGCATTCATATCCATAGTAATAGTATTTATTAATTGTTTCGTAATAATTGATGGCAGATTGAGTAGAACCTACTAATAAAATTTTATCAAATAATTTTCCTTGGTGTAATGCTGCATGAATACTTTTTCTGAGTAAGTATTTAGTGGTAGCTGTAAAAATAAAAATATAAGCGATGTAAGATCCTAAAAAACTAATAGTATATGGTGGATTTATGTCTAAAAAAAATAAGGACGAGCTCAGTAAAATAGAGAGCAACAATGTATTGTAGGTAATAAAAATAATTTCTTCTGAAAATTTATTTGATCTGCGATCTGCATATAACTTAGATAACTGTGATAATGCGTACCAAAAAAGAATAGAAAGAGTTAGAAAAACAACACTTATTCCCTTAAAAATATTTCCATAATAAATTAAATTAGACACAACATAAGCCATCACAATTGCTAATGCATCCGCTAAGTATCTTGTGATATTATAATAACGCACATTTTTCTTCATAGCTTATGCTCTGCCACTTGCAACAATTGTTGCATTTAAAGGTTGGTGAAGGTAAATAAAAAAGATCATTGAGAATAATCAATAATAAAGTAGATTTATTCATTAATTATGTTGATTATCAATGGTATATGTAAGGATAATTTCACTTTCTTTTTATTTAATTGCGTTAATAAGAAACTGACTGATTATTGGTATTACATTTGCCAAATGCAGTACCAACAAGTAAAAATCATCAACACATCTAATAATCCATTGCCTGAATATGCTACAATTGGGTCTTCGGGTATGGATTTGAGGGCTTTTATGGAAGAATCTATTGAAATGGAACCTATGCAGCGAGTGATGGTTCCTACTGGCTTATTTATAGAACTTCCTGCAAATACAGAAGCACAAGTACGACCAAGAAGTGGATTGGCATTTAAACAAGGAATAACTTGTTTAAATTCGCCTGGAACGGTTGATGCAGATTATAGGGGAGAGATAAAAGTAATTTTAATAAATCTTTCGGGTGAAGTGCAAGCCATTCAACCCGGTGATAGAATTGCTCAAATGGTAATTCAGCAAGTAGAAAAAATTGAATGGATACTTGTTCAAGAAATTACTAATACCCACCGTGGAACTGGAGGATTTGGAAGTACAGGAAAAAAATAAATGCCCAATGACCAAAATATGAAACGATACAAGATAATATATGTTACCCTTTTTATTATTACGATTGCCGCTTGCACTACGGTGAAAAAAGTTACTGGTATACAAGAAGCCATTAATAAAAAAGATACTAACCAAACTGTAATGATTACTGAAACTCCAAAGATAGATTCAACAACTATTGTAAGAGGTATTATGAGTAAGGTAGTAAGATCAAAAATTGATTTTAAAACATTTAATGCGAAAATTAAAATTGACTATGAAAGTGCTAATAACAGCGATAATTTCACTGGCTATTTAAGTATGATAAAAGACAGTGCAATTTATTTAAAAATTAAGGGATCTAGATTAGGAATTCCCGCATTAGCATTGCAAGTAAAAATTAGTAAAGACAGTATTGTACTTGTTAAGGAAATTGGAGAAAAATATGTGCAGAAAAGATCGATTGATTTTTTGCAAGAATCAACAGAAATTCCGTTTGATTTTTATACGTTGCAAGACATGCTTATTGGTAACCCAGTTTTTTTAGACAGCAATATTGTGTCTTACAAAGAAGGCAATGAAGCTTTATTGGTGTTAATGATTGGTAATGTTTTTAAACATTTAATTACTTTATCGAATGATGATTTTTCGATATTACACAGTAAATTAGATGATGTAGATATTATGCGCAACAGAACCTGTGATATTAGCCTAAGTAATTATCAGGCCTTAGGGCCTTACCGATTTGCAGCTTATAGAAATATTGTGGTTACAGAAAAGTCGAAACTAAATATTTACCTCGATTTTAAGGAATTCACTCTAAACGAACCGTTAAAATATACTTTTGAAGTGCCAAAAAACTACAAGCAAAAGTAATTTAGTGTAAAATTGAACGTTTATAAGTCGTTAACCTTGCAATAATTTCAACAAATGTTTAAAAAGTTATACTTACTTATTTTTATTTGCTGCTTAAGTGGGATAACTGTATTTGCGCAATCGCGTGAGGAATTACAAAAACGAAAGCAGGATCTTGAGAAAGCAATAGAAGATTTATCTCGTCAGTTGACTGAAACCCAAAGCGGTAAAAAAATCTCCCTCAAACAATTGGCTATCATCAAGAAAAAAATTAGTGTAAGAGAGGATTTGGTGAATGATATTAACCGTGAAGTAAGGCAATTAGATGAAACAATTTATTTAAATGAGCGCGACATCTATCGATTAAAAAAAGAATTGGATACGTTGAGAGTAAAGTATGCAAAAAGCATAGTGTTTGCATATAAAAACAGAAGCAGTTATGAGTACCTTAATTTTTTATTTTCGGCAGGAAGTTTTAATGACGCAATTAAAAGAATAACTTATTTAAAAAGTTATCGCCAGAACAGAGAAACGCAAGCAAATACTATTGCTAAATCCGAAGCTTTATTATCTGATAAAGTGAATACACTGAGTGCTAATAAAAAAGATCGCTTAAGTACTTTAAAAACGCAAAG
>JAYTXG010000126.1:0-5449 GCA_043743375.1 Sphingobacteriia bacterium | reverse complement strand
GGCGTGTTCATTAAAGAACCTGCTTCAATATGTTTTTGGTAATTCATTATTGTAGGAATAGGGCGCTTAATTTTTCCTAGTATTTCTTTTTTTATCACTACTAAATTAACCCCAGCAGCGCCCATATTTTTTTGAGCACCTGCATAAATTAATGAGCATTCTTTAAAATTGGCAGGCCTACTAAAAATATCGCTACTCATATCTGCAATCAGCGGTATTTGGGTTGATGGAAAGCTGCTCCATTGAGTTCCCTCAACAGTATTATTAGTAGTAATATGCAGGTAAACTGCGTTTTCGGGTACAGTAAAATTTTTATTAATATATCGATATTGTTGGTCGCTACTATCTGCCACAACATCCACATTACCAAAAAATTTAGCTTCTTTCCAAGCTTTACTTCCCCATATACCATTATCGCAGTAAGCAGCAGTAGCTCCGGTATCGAGCAAATTCATAGGAACTTGCATAAACTGAGTGGTAGCTCCTCCATGCAAAAATAATACTTCATAATTTTCATCCAAATCCATGAGTTTCCTAACAGATGTTCTTGCTTCTTCCAAAATTTCGAGAAACCAATTGGTACGGTGACCAATTTCTAATAACGACAAACCAGTATTATTATAATTAATAATTGCCTCAGCAGCTTGGGCCAGCACAGATTGAGGTAAAATAGACGGACCAGAATTAAAATTGTACAGCATAACCAAAACTTAAAACGCAAAGTAAACCGATTATCTTTACAATATGCAACTCCCTTCCTCCCTTCTTGAAAATGCAGTAGCACAGTTTGCCAAATTACCTGGCATTGGCAAAAAAACTGCACTGCGTTTGGTATTATATCTTTTAAAACAAGATTTACACAATGTGCAATTATTTGGAGAAACAATCGCTAAAATGCGCAGAGATATTAAATTTTGTCAGCGTTGCCACAATATTAGCGATGGCGATATTTGTTCTATTTGCGCCAATTCTTCACGAAATCAGCGAGTTATTTGTGTTGTTGAAAATGTACGAGATGTAATTGCCATAGAAACTACCCAGCAATTCAACGGAACTTACCACGTTTTAGGGGGAATTATTTCTCCACTCGACGGAATTGGTCCCGATCAACTCAGCATTGAATCATTGGTGAACCGAATTGCAAAAGAAGAAGTAGAAGAGCTGGTTTTTGCTTTAAGTCCCAATATTCAGGGCGATACCACCATTTTTTATATCCAGAAAAAAATGACTCATTTAAGCTGCAAAGTCACCACAATTGCAAGGGGTATTGCCTTTGGTGGCGAGTTAGAATATGCCGATGAAATGACTTTAGCCCGAAGTATTGCCAACCGATTACCTGTTCAGCAATATGTAAAATAAACTGTACTTTTATTGTTCAAACATTAAGTATTTATTGGATGAAAAATTGGAAACGAATTATAGGTATTGCGGTTTTATTAGCAGTTATTATTGGTGGAGTGAAAGTTTACCTCATTTTAACCAAGCCACACCGCGATGTTACCACCGAAAAGGGGGTTGTATTAACGGCTCAACAACTATTTGATGCTTTTAAAACCGATGAAAACGCAGCTAATAGTAAATACCTCGATAAAGCCATTGAACTAAGCGGCGAAGTATTGGATATTAGCACCAATCAGGATAGTAACGTTGTTGTAAATTTTAAAACCAACGATTCGTTATTCGTAATTAATTGTACTTTTAAAACCAATCCAGGATCGCTAAAACCCAATGATAATATAACTTTCAAAGGAATTTGTACTGGGTATATTCCGGATGCAAATGTGGTAATAAATGAAGGGGTACTTGTGAAGAATTAATAATTATGAATTATGAGTTATGAATTATGAATTATGAATTAAAAAATAAGAACTAGTAATTATGAAAAAAGTATTGAGTTTTGTTGCCTTAATTATATTATTAAGTACTACTGCAATTGCACAAAAAACATTCAGCACAAGAAATGGTAAAATAACTTTTATTGCAGTGAGTGATGATGATGTAAAAGCAGTAAATAATGAAGTAACCAGCAGATTAACTGATAATGGCAGTTTAAGTTTTAGTTGCTTAATTAAGGGGTTTCGGTTTGCCAATGCCGAAATGCAAGACCATTTTAACACCGAATATTTACAAAGCACTCAGTTTCCTAGAGCCGATTTTAAAGGAACAATAACCAACCTAACAGTCATCAATTTTGCCAAAGACGGCGTTTATAAAGCCATAGCAAAAGGCAATTTAACCATGCACGGTGTTACCAAAAATATGACCGTTGATGGCACAATTACCATAAAAGCAGGCAAGCCAACAGTTAGTTCTAAGTTTACCATCAACATGAAAGACTTTAAAATTGATGCATCTAGTGTAACTGAAAAGGTTAATGCAGAAATAAACTGTGTTTATCAATAATTTTGTTCTAAGCCTTTCCCTTCTTATCTTTACATTCAATTCAGACAGATTTGTTTATTGTTCAGTCTGAACTTAACCCATTTATTCGGGTTATTAATAGAACTAATAAACGTCTAGAGGTGACATTTCCACCATTCCAAGCGTTTATCAGTTTATTTATTCACATCCAAACATAGTTTGGTAAATGAACTGTATCGCATGAATATTAAAGATGAATTAGCAAAAAGAATACTTGTAATTGATGGTGCCATGGGTACCATGATTCAACGTCATAAATTAGAAGAAACCGACTATAGAGGTGAGCGATTTAAAGACTGGCATTCTGATGTTAAGGGTAATAACGACTTACTTAGCCTTACACAACCCGATATCATTAAAGGAATTCATAAGCAATACCTCCAAGCAGGTGCAGATATTATCGAAACCAATACTTTTAGTAGCACAACCATTGCAATGGCCGATTATGACATGCAATCATTGGCTTACGAATTAAATATTGCTGCAGCTAAATGTGCTAAAGATGCTGTTGCTGAATATATGGCCGAAAATCTAGGGTCCACACCAAAATATGTTGCAGGAGCCATCGGACCATTAAACAAAACATTAAGTCTTTCGCCTGATGTAAATAACCCTGGATTTAGAGCAGTAACATTTGATGAAGTAGCTACAGCTTACTACCAACAAATAAGCGGGTTGGTAGATGGCGGTGTTGATATTATTTTAATTGAAACAATTTTTGATACCCTCAATGCCAAAGGAGCCATTTACGCAGTAAAAAAATATTTTAGAGATAAAGGAATTCCAGAATTACCCGTTATGATCAGCGGTACTATTACCGATGCTTCGGGTAGAACTTTAAGCGGACAAACACTTGAAGCTTTTTACACTTCCGTAATGCATGCCAATCCATTAAGTATTGGATTAAATTGCGCATTAGGAGCAGCAGAAATGAGAAGTCATATTGAAGAACTTTCTCAAATTGCGGCATGTTTTACATCTGCCTACCCTAATGCTGGTTTACCAAATGCGATGGGCGAGTACGATGAACAACCGCACGAAACGGCACATTTTATTGAGGAGTGGGCCCAGCAAGGTTTTGTAAATATTGTTGGTGGATGTTGCGGCACAACACCTGATCACATCAAACATATTGCTGATAACGTTCGTAAAATTCAACCTCGTCAATTACCTGTTTTAGAATCAACAATTTAACCATGACTAGCATAAAACCATACTTGCGTTTAGCAGGATTAGAACCATTAATAGTTCGGCCCGAAACCAATTTTGTAAATATTGGAGAAAGAACCAATGTAACAGGATCAAAAAAGTTTGCACGCCTCATTAAAGATAATTTATATGAAGAAGCTTTATCTGTTGCACGCCAACAAGTAGAAAGTGGTGCTCAGGTTTTAGATGTAAACATGGATGATGCATTACTAGAAGGTGTAAGCGCAATGACTACTTACCTTAATTTATTGCAGAGCGAACCAGATATTGCCAAGATCCCCATCATGATTGATAGTTCAAAATTTGAGATCATTGAGGCGGGACTAAAATGCGTACAAGGAAAATGCATTGTAAACTCCATCTCTATGAAAGAGGGAGAAGCTAAATTTATTGAGCAAGCACATATTTGTAAAGCTTATGGCGCTGCTGTAATTGTAATGGCATTTGATGAAGTTGGGCAAGCAGATACTAAAGCAAGAAAAATAGAAATATGCCATAGAGCTTATAAAATATTAACAGAGCAAGTAGGCTTTGCTCCACAAGATATTATTTTTGATCCCAATATTTTTGCTGTAGCTACTGGTATAGAAGAGCATAATAATTATGCAGTAGATTTTATTGAAGCTACACATGAAATAAAACGATTAATGCCATTAACTAAAATAAGTGGTGGAGTTTCTAACGTATCATTTTCTTTTAGAGGCAACGACCATGTTCGGGAAGCTATCCACGCAGTATTTTTATTTCATGCCGTAAAAGCCGGTATGGATATGGGTATTGTAAATGCTGGTCAGTTAGTAGTGTACGATGAAATTGAACCAACATTAAGAGATTTATGTGAAGATGTATTACTCAACAGAAATAACGACCATAACGAAGCAACTGAAAAATTAATTGTTCATGCTGATAGAGTAAAAGCAAAAGGAAAAGTAGAAGTTAAAAATGAAGTGTGGCGTTTAGAGTCTGTAGAAAAAAGATTAGCTCATTCGCTCATTAATGGCATTACCGATTATATTGATGCAGATACAGAAGAAGCTAGGCAAAAATATCCTCGTCCATTAGATGTAATTGAAGGCCCGTTAATGGATGGGATGAATGTTGTTGGTGATTTATTTGGAGCTGGAAAAATGTTTTTACCACAGGTAGTTAAGAGTGCACGCGTAATGAAAAAAAGTGTTGCAGTACTTACACCCTATATTGAGCAAGAAAAAGAAGATAGGAAAAATGCACATATTGCTGCTGGCACTACTAATGAAGAAACAGCAGGTGCAGCTAAGATATTATTGGCAACTGTAAAAGGTGATGTGCATGATATTGGTAAAAATATTGTGGGCGTTGTACTGGGTTGTAATGGATACGATATTGTTGATTTAGGAGTAATGGTTCCAGCAGATAAAATATTAGAAGCAGCTATTAGAGAGAATGTAGATATTATTGGATTGAGTGGATTAATTACTCCATCATTAGATGAGATGGTGCATATAGCCAAAGAAATGAAACGTCGCAATATGAAGCAGCCATTACTTATTGGCGGTGCTACCACTTCTAGAATGCATACGGCAGTAAAGATTTCACCAGAATTCGATTTAGGTGTAGTGCATGTATTGGATGCTTCTCGCAGTGTAACAGTTGCAGGTTCATTACTAAACAAAGAACTAAAAGTTCCATTTCTATCAGAATTAAAATCGGAATACATCAAATTAAAATACGACTTTGATAATAAGAAAGTAGTTAAGCAATACTTGACTTACGAAGCTGCTAACAAAAATAAGTTTGCTATCAATTGGGATAATTACGAACCCGTAAAACCAATCTTTAC
>JAYTXG010000125.1:0-3225 GCA_043743375.1 Sphingobacteriia bacterium | reverse complement strand
CCAGTTGGTTGTAATAAAGAATCAAGTCCTCCATTTGTTGCAGATGTTTCTGCTAGAAAAACATTTCTACCATAAAACTCACCAAAGTCGTTGATCCATCTGGATTTAAAAACAGAATTACCTCTAGATATTGGCATTGCATGGAATACACTTACCGGACGAGTACTATATTCTTTTAATGCTGTAAAAAATGGCGTTTTGTATCGTTCGTTAATCCCATTAATAATGGTTAAATACAATTCTTTTAAATCTTCCATCCGATAAAATATTCTTCGGAATGATTTTAACGTGTTGTCTTCTAAATGAGTTAATGAAGAATCGGTGATATAATAAATATCTAATTCAGGACGAAATTCATGAATAAATTTTCCCAATAAAGGGCCAATGTCTTCATCCGTAACATGTGTAATATCTAACTTTAAAACATTCTGAATAAAGGGTTTTATTAATTCGGTAATATTGGAAGAATACCTTAATGGTGCATATCTAATAACTGCTACCTGAATATTATAGTTAAAAAAAAGTGCGATTAAAGCATCTTGAAAATTCCGTTGTACTACTAACTTATAAATAAAGCTGCAATTAGGATCACTTAATTCTGCAGTCTTATTTTTTATATCAATTTCCTCTTGTAAACTCATCTCCTCAACATGCAATACTTCAAAATAGGTCTTACTGGAAGTCGTAATGTTAGCATCTTTTTCTTGATTTTCTAAATAAGAATTGTCTAAAAATTGATCCATCATTTCTGGATGTAAACGATTATTATCACTTACTAATAATGCTACTATTAGCGAAATTTTATTAGAAACTTCAATGTACTCTCCTTTTTTGGTTGACTGAATAAATCCATTAATAATATGAGCACCCGGAAAAGCATAATACTGCTCTACACTTTTTAAATTAAGCAAAATTGTATTTATTTCAACTAAACATTCTTTAACTAAGTTTTTTTTTGCTAATCGAGTAACCAGGTTGGTTTTCTCCTTAAGCTGATTCCAACAGTCAATTCTTAATTGATTGATATTATAATGCTTTGAGATCATGCTACTAATGTTTTTCTACAACTTTGAATGAAGGGCTAATCGGTTTCCCTCAGAATCTATAAACAAGGCAAAATAGCCAGCAGTATTACTGATATAAGTTTTTTCCATAATTACTCTACCACCAGCCTCGTTTATTTTAAATAATACATTGTTTAAGTCATCTCCACCATTTAAATATATCAAAGGGCCTACTTCACTAGGTACACAGCCTGGCCCCGTTACAATTGCACCACCAATTCCACTTTCGGCAGGAAAAAACCCCATTGCAAGCCCATTTATTTCAACTGAAGTAATTGTAATACCATATATATAGTTGTAGAATGCTATAGATCTATAGTGATTGTAGGCCGGTATCTCAAACCAAGTAACAAAATTTTTAAATATCGATTGCTTCTTTAGTTTTTGAAGATTCGCCGCTTCTATCTTGCTTTTTAAGTTTACTGTTGACCCCATTATATTTTAAATTATTTTACTAAAAACCAATTTTTTATTTATTTTAAGCACTAAATGCAATGATTTGATTTAATTTTAACATTTTACAGCAAATATTTTTAAAGGTAAATATATCTGATATACGTCTAACAAATATTAAATTTTACATTCCTAAGACGTAAATAAAAGTCTAAAACCTTTATAAACTTATCAAATAATAAGTATTGCAACCAACAATGATACCTGAAAGAATACTTACAAATTACTGGGTTCAGTGTTTTTTAAATAGTTATAGTTTAATGTTTTTTTCATTAAACAATTTTTTTGCATTTATTATTCTTATTGTCACTTTTTTTACTCCTCTAGTAGGTTTATGCGGCTTTTTAGCAGTAGTACTCATCAATATTAGTGCTTATTTTATAGGGTTTAACAGAGAAGAAATTAAACAAGGTACATATGGATTTAATGCATTGTTTCTGGGTTTAGCTCTTGGATATGAATTTACCTTAAACGGTACTTTTGTACTATTATTTATTACTGCCATATTCATTTTATTATTAATTACCGTTTGTTTTAAAGGCATATTCAGTAAATACCAACTTCCATTCTTGTCCTTTCCATTTATAATTTCATACTGGATAGTATCCCTTGCAGCCTATAACTTTAGTAATATTCATTTAGATGAAACACATATATATGCTATTAACGAAACTGCAATTAATCAAGGATCAAAATGGTATCATTTCATCCATTTAGCCGACCAAATTAATATTTATCATATTGCATTTATTTACTTTAAAACTTTGGCAGGAACATTTTTTCAATCTAGTGTGTTGGGGGGCATATTAATAGCATTCGGATTACTATATTTCTCTCGAATTGCTTTTTCGCTTAGTATAATTGGCTTTGTTATAGCCTATTTTTTTTATTCTATATTTGGAGCTGATGTAAATGACTTAAATATAAATTTACAAGGAGCTAATTTTATATTCTTAGCTATTGCACTAGGTTGTTTTTTTTTAATTCCAAATGCATATAGTTACTTAACAGTAATAATTTTAATACCTATTTTATTAATAGTAACTTTATTTTTTGCGAAAATTACTGGGGTATTTCAACTAAAATCTTATACATTTTCATTTAGTGTACTTTGTACAGCGGTATTGTTCGCCTTAAATCAACGCTGGCTTCATAATTATTTACAAATTGTAACTGTTCAATATTTCTCTGCTGAAAAAACAATTTATAAATATATTAACTCATTACAACGATTTAAAAACGAACATTTATACAAAATCGCACTCCCTTTTTCAGGAGAATGGAATGTTAGTCAAGGTTATGATGGTTCTATTACTCATTTGGGTGATTGGGGTAAAGCACTTGATTTTGTAATTGTAGATTCAAAAAATAATACGTACCGTGAACCTAATAACCTAGCTGACGGATTTTCTCGCAATAATTTTTATTGTTACGATAAAGAGATACTTGCTCCATTGGATGGTTACGTATATGATATTTTAAATACAGTAGAAGAAAATGACATAGGAGATGTAAACACCGATTACAATTGGGGGAATTCAATTATAATGAATCACTTAAACGGATTATACTCTCAAATAAGTCACGTAAAAAAAGATACATTTAATGTATTCGTAGGACAGTATGTTACTAAAGGCACATATTTGGCAACTTGTGGTAATTCGGGTAGATCACCTGAACCTCATATTCATTTTCAGCTACAAACTCT